>JAMDBC010000128.1:579-5735 GCA_023484185.1 Chloroflexota bacterium
GCGTCCGGAGATCGCTTATTTCGTTATAAAATCTGACGGCGCCTTATCTGGTTCGGAAAATAGCAGGGAGTACTTGAATGACTTCAGTTACATCCAATAAGAACAAATCGCAATCATCGCTCGGACTTTTTTTCAAGATCGCCGGCACGATTCTTTTGGTGGCGGGTTTCTTCATCGGTTCCATGTTGATATTATGGTTTTCGCAAACCCCGCTTGGCGCGCCAATCGCAAACTCGCTCTCGGCGTTGTTTGCCGTGAACAGCGTCCAATCCTGGTGGTACGTCACACGCGCGGCCGGCCTGACCTCCTATTTCCTGATGTGGCTTTCCATGGTGTGGGGCATGGCGGTGTCCACCAAGTTTTTTCATCCGGTCGTGGAAGGATCTCACTCCTATGACTTTCATGAATTCCTGTCATTGCTCGGGCTTGGATTTGTCTTTCTGCACGTGGTGGTATTGATGTTCGATAAATTCCTGGCATTCAATATTTTTCAAATCCTGATCCCGTTCATCGACACGTATCGTCCATTATGGGTGGGAATCGGCATTATCGGGTTTTATACGTTCCTGCTGGTGACCGTAACTTTTTATTTGAGGAAGATCATCGGCATGCAGGCTTTCAGAAGCATCCACATGCTCAGCCTGCTGGGATATGTCTGCAGGCTTTCAGAAGCATCCACATGCTCAGCCTGCTGGGATATGTCGGCGCCACCCTGCACGGATTGTTTGCGGGCACCGACTCGGCGCTGGCCGTGACCAAGCTGCTTTATATCGGCACCTCGCTGGTGGTGGTCTTCCTGACCGTTTACTGGATCGTCATCGGCGTGATCACCAAACAGGAAATAGCACGCGCCGAGGCGCTGGCCGCCAGAGCCAAACGTCAGCCGCAGCGCTTGCGACCCAATCAACGCTGAGAACAGCCCATCCAAACCTCTGGACGGGCTGCTTTTTTAGCAGAGGGCTTACGGCTACAACCCTGAGCTTGACTCTTGCTGAACTGCGTCTGAAACGCCAGCATTTCCCCGTTCCCGCACAGTTCAAATGGTAAAATACATCGAGACAATCAACCTGGGAGCCAATACAAATGGGTGTTGTCACGATCTCATCCAGATACCAAATCACTGTCCCAAAGGAAAATAGAAACGGGGACAGGCAAGACGCGCACCGTGATGAGACTGATTGAAGTGTTCATGCGTTCCAACCCTTCGACTTCGCTCAGGGCAGGTCAGGCCCGGCGGTATGTTAGGAGGAAATAGCAATGGCAAAGGAAATAAAAACCAAAGAAGGCTTCACTGTTTGGAAGGTAGACAAGGCGAAGAATACCTATGAATACTTTTTCAAACCAGATGGATCGCAGGGAAAATTAATTTCAAAGATTACATTTAAGAGCGCGACCAAAAAGCCTACAGGGTTAAACGGAAATGGCTTTGGCTTTTCCCGTCCGCTTCAACCCTTGTACTACTTGCTAAAAGATTACTTTACAAAGATAGACGAAATTGTTGTTGTACGGCAAAAATCAGAAATCAAAGGAAGGGTTATTTATTTCAGCAAAGATGAATATGAATCAATGACAAATTCCTTGATTACAACTTACAGGGAAAATGCCAACAAACTAAAAGACTTGACTTTCAGGGAAATGAGCAACATATTCCCGAGAAGGTTCAAATCAAAAGAAAAGCCGTTTACATATACCGCAGGGACTTTATCCCGTATTTTGGCGAGAAAAGGAATTGCCGACCAATTAAGTGACGATGATATTGCCAAGGTAGTTGAAATTATTCCTGGCTTGATGGATAGATCATCGAAGGCAAAAACGGGATTGCTTTCGAGCATTCGATTTGCTGATATACGGAATAAATCAACAACTTATGAACTAAAAAAGATTGTTGACGAATACGACAGGCTCTTGAAAAAACGAAGCCAAAAGGAAAGTGAGTGGCAGGAGTTTTTCAAGAAGAATATGCTGTTTATCAATTCGGCGTATATAAAATTGATAGATAAAAAGAATATCAATATTACGGTCAGTATTCCCGATTTCTTATTGATAGACCAGTTTCAGTTTATCGATGTATTTGAAATCAAGAAGCCTGATTTTGAGTGCTTGAAATTCGACAAAAGCCACAAAAACTATTATTGGAGTACAGAAGCCAACATGGCAATTGCACAGGTCGAAAAATACTTGTTTGAACTTGAGCAAAACGCTTATTTGGTTGTCGCAGATTTGAGAAAGCAGAAAATTGACGTAAATATTATCAGACCTAGAGGATACGTTTTGATTGGCAAGCGTAGCGACTATGACGAGAATGCTCAGAATTCGTTTAAAATACTGAATGACTCTTTGAAGAATGTACAAGTCATCTTCTTTGACGATCTCCTGAACACGCTAAAAAGCAAGTATATTATTATCAAGAAAAAATAACCGGTTTTTTTTGGAGACTCTTCATGCCAACACTACAATTCAAAGGCAAGAACATTATTTGGAATCATCATCTCTCTGTGCCATATCATGCATTGGATGATGTTTCAAAGTTGTCATATAAGCCTGAAATAGCCAATGGCAATTTGATTATAGAAGGGGATAATTTGCTGGCATTGAAGTCTTTACTGCCCCTGTATGCGGGACAGATACATTGTATTTACATTGACCCGCCCTACAACACAGGAAACGAGGGTTGGGTGTATAACGACAATGTAAACAGCCCGCTGATAAAAGATTGGCTAGGCAAAGAAGTAGGAAAAGACGACTTGACCCGCCACGACAAGTGGCTGTGCATGATGACGCCGAGACTCAAGTTGTTGCGTGACCTGTTAGCGGATGACGGGGCAATTTTTATTTCGATTGAAGATAATGAAGTTTACAACTTGAGGGCGGTGATGAATGAAATTTTTGGAGAAGAAAATTTTGTTGCAGAATTCGTATGGAAAAAAAGAACTGGCTCAAACGACTCAAAAGAATTCTGGAGAACAACAGATCATGAATATGTTGTTTCTTACGCTAAAACTAATCTGTTTCAATTTGCAGGAATAGAAAAAACCTTTTTAAATTATTCAAATCCCGACAATGACCCGCGAGGTGATTGGGCAGTTGATAACTTAACGTGTAATAAAACTTCTGCTGAACGACCTCATTTATTCTATGATATTACTGACCCGAAAACAAACATAACTTACAAATGTAACCCTAATCGTGTATGGGTTTACGAGCCAGATAGGATGAAGCGTCTGATAAAAGAAGGAAAAGTGATTTTTCCCAAAGATGGGAAAGGAACCCCAACTTACAAACGTCATCTTTCAGAGGTGCGCTCAAACAAAAAGCCACTATCAACGTGGGTTATTTCAAGAAGCGAAAATGAAGAAATAGACGAAGAAATATTATCACTGCAATTTCCATTGAATATGGTTGCAACAAAACAATTAACCGAACTGATGGGAAGTTTAGTTTTTAATAATCCTAAATCAGTAGATATGATAAAACAGATTGTATATCAAGCAACTGATGTCGATTCAGTTATCCTAGACTCGTTTGCAGGTAGCGGCACAACAGCACATGCCATACTTGATTTGAACAAAGAAGATGGTGGCAATCGCAAATTCATCCTTGTTCAAATGACCGAAGCCACACCCGCTGAGCCAAAGAAAAACATTTGCAAAGATATTACTCGCGAGCGAGTCAAACGGGCAATTGATAAATTTGGTTATAAAAGTGGCTTCGAATATATGCGTGTTGGTTTGCCAATAGATTCGGAAAGTCTACTTGCAGGAAAATTACCAGTCATTGAGCAGTTCGGTAGTTATGTTTTCTTTTTATGCACAGGAGAGAAAACAACCAAGCCAGTCAAGTCGATTGAAAAAAACCTATATTTGGCTGGGTCTCAAGGAAATGCGGATATCTATCTCATTTACAGCCAAGATTACGAAGAACTGACTCGATTGGCTTTAAATCTGGATTGGGCTGAAAAAATCGTAACTTCCGACAAGAAAAGATACATCGTCTATGCTCCCGCCTGCTTTTTGGATGAAGATTACTTGCGTTCCAAACAAATTGAATTCGTAAATATTCCGTATGGCTTGTTCCAACGCAAGGAAAATTAAGCATGATATTCCTGAAAGATTATCAAGTTAAAGTTGTTCGGGAATTGGAAAATTTCTTTTCGACTGCTTACGCAAAGAAAGCAGATATTGCCCGCGCACTTCAATCTGTGCCTGAAAATCTCCGTTCCACATTGGCGAATGTAGATTGGGTTGAGCAAACATTCACCCAGATGATGAAGCCCTATCACGATGTTTGCGTCAATGGGTTAAATGCACATTATCCGCGCATAGTATTGAAAGTTCCGACAGGAGGCGGGAAAACCTTACTGGCAGTTGAAGCCATTCGCGCCTATCAAAATCTTTTTGCCAAAAAGCACACTGGTCTTGTTGTGTGGATCGTCCCGACAGAAACAATTTACTCCCAAACGGTAGAAAAACTTCGCGATAAAAGTCACCATTTGCGCCAACTACTAGACCAATGTAGCGGTAATCGAACTGTTATTCTTGAAAAAGGACAGCGGCTTACCACACAGGACATCGAAAACAATCTTGTGATTTTGTTTGTGATGATTCAATCCATTAGCCGCGCCAATAACAAAGAAGCCTTGAAAGTCTTTCAAGATTCTGGCGGATATGAAAGTTTTTTTCCAGCGGACAATCGTTACGATTTACATTCTGGACTTTTACGCCAATTCCCAAATCTTGACTTCATTTCTGCACTCGGAACGTACAACCCGCTTATCAAAACAAGTTTAGGGAACGCAGTAAGGACAGCGCGACCTTTCATTATCATAGACGAAATTCACAAAGTTTTCTCCGATACAGCACGAGCAACAATCGACAGCCTTAACCCCGAAATGGTTTTAGGCTTGAGCGCAACACCCAAAAAAGAAATGAATATTCTTATCACCATTACAGGGCTTCAATTGAAAGACGCTGATATGGTGAAACTGGATATGCACATCTTTCCGCCTGCGAGTAAACAGAAAAACGATTGGCAGGCAATGGTACGTGAAATCAAAGGTCATCGAGAAAAACTGGAACAAAAAGCAAACACTCATCAAAAGAAAACAGGGATTTACATTCGCCCTATCGCGCTTATTCAGGTGGAACAAACTGGCAAAG
>JAMDBC010000128.1:5745-6614 GCA_023484185.1 Chloroflexota bacterium
TTCAATCTGTGCCTGAAAATCTCCGTTCCACATTGGCGAATGTAGATTGGGTTGAGCAAACATTCACCCAGATGATGAAGCCCTATCGCGCTTATTCAGGTGGAACAAACTGGCAAAGACCAACGTGGTAAAGGTCGTGTTCATAGTTTGGATGTCAAAGAATATCTTGTCAATCTAAAAGTAAATCCTGATGAAGTTGCCGTAAAAACCAGTTCACAAAACGATATTGAAGATGTAAATCTATTCTCGCCCGATTGTCCAGTGAGGTTTATCATCACTAAAGAAGCATTACGGGAAGGATGGGATTGTTCCTTTGCTTATATTCTTGGCGTGATTCCAAATGTCAATTCAGACACAAGTATCACTCAACTAATTGGTCGCATTCTTCGCCAGCCAAACGCCAAAAAGACAGGCGTTTCGGAGTTGGACGAAAGTTATGTGTACTATGCAAAAGGCGATACTCGCGAAATGATTGAAAGGGTCTCGGATGGTTTCAAGAATGAAGGCTTGGAAGATTTGATTACGAAGGTGCAAGTTCAAAACAACGATCAAGTTAATCCTGTAAAAACTGTCCGAGTCAAAAAAGAATTCAGCAAAAAGTATTCAAATGCTTTTTACCTGCCTGTGTGGGTTATGGTGGATGAAATGAAAGGAAAACGACGCTTTTCCTATGACATGGACATTAAGTCTGGTCTTCCGCTTGGGGAATTCCTTCCAAGCAATGAGCAACTTGACCGAATCAAAGAATCGTTGAGCGATGAAAACAAAGAACGGACAGCCTTCGTATTTACTTTGGATGAAGAAAGCAAGGTAAAAATCTTTGATGAAACTGCGGGCGTTCTTGAAGAAGAGCAGACTTAATGTCCATG
>JAMDBC010000005.1:0-1675 GCA_023484185.1 Chloroflexota bacterium
GGGAGGAACCCGGCAGCATCAGCCTCAAGCGGATCATGGCGCAATTGGGTTGCAAGAAAGACTGCCATGAATTCTGTCGAGTAGCCGGGCGCGAGATAAAAATCCCCGATGCGTTCGAGCTTGCCCGCGGCCATGCCGGTCTCTTCGCGGATCTCGCGCGCCGCGCACACATCGTACGGTTCGTTTCCGTCGCGCGTCCCTGCTGGAAGTTCGAGCAAGTCCATGCCCGCCGCGTGACGGTATTGTCGGACGAAGAGTATGTTCCCATCCGCATCAATTGGAAGGATGATAACTGAACCGCCGTGCTCTACAATGTCAAATTTTGTTTCATTTCCATCGGGCGTCTTGAGTGTGTCACGGCGGATCTTGAAGGCGCGGCCTTGAAAGAGAGGTTCTGATTTCAAGAGTTCGAATGGCATGACTGCTCCTAGAAAAAAAGCCCAGGCAATCGCCCGGGCTTCTCGATACGTTATTACTTACGGTATGCTCAATTGCTGTCCAACGCTCAATGCTGCGTTCAATGTAAGATTATTTGCCTGTGCAATTGCCTCTGGATATACGTCTCCATAGTAACAGGCTATGCTGTAAAGAGTCTCAGTGGAGGAATTCACAGTATATGTATCAGGATGTGTGTGCAAAGCAGCCACGCCAGGGAATGTGCCAGTTTGAGGAATCGTCAATGTCAGACCGGGCATAAAGATGCTGCCATCGCTTATATTGTTAAGCGCAAGCAAATTAGGAGGATTAAGATTGAAGCGGCGGGCGATGCAGTACGGGAATTCACCCTGTTGCAGTGTATAAGTGGCCGGGCGACCGGATGGTACCACAATCGTAAGCGGCACTGCTGCCGTGGTCGCGCCGGGGACAACCGTGATCGGCGCGGGAGTGGTAACTACCAGCGGAATACCGGGCGTACCCAGGGTCGGGGTGAGTGGTGCCGCAGTCAGTGGCGCACTGCTGGTTCCAGTCAGGGCTGCAGCATCGGGCGTCCCCGGAGTTGTGGCTGTACCGCTTTCAGCGGCCATCGCAGTCTGTGTACCCAGGTCAGCTACAACTTGCATGGGGTCCTGGCCGGACGGAAAAGGTGACACAAACAAGCCGGTCGGGATTAAAGTCGGGGTTTCCAACGGCGTCTGAGAATATTGTTGCGTGCAAGCCGATACTAGAATGGCCCCAAGCAAGATAAGACTGGCCAGTCTCACGCTCATTTTCTTTTTCATAACGTCTCCTCTTGATATCCATCAAAAATTGATGGTAGCATATCCCGTTTAACGCGTCAAGCCGCGCGAGGAACAGAAAGTAAGGTAAGCGCTGGGTGTCGTCAGATCTGCAATGTGGCAGGTTGACAATCCGCCCACTTTACCAGTATAAGAAATGCCATGAAAAAGATCCTGCGCTTCATCCTTGGACTTGGGCTGGTCGCTGCCCTGTTGGGTTGCAACATCCCTTCGCCTGGTTCTCCACGCTTGCCTACCGTTACATCTACGCCCAGCATTCCTCCTTCTCCAATCGTTACGCTTACCCCAACCCTGTCTCCAACACCCACTCCAATCGTCCGAATCGAAAACGGTGACAAGTCCCTCTTCAACGGCGATACAGAAAACGCCTCACTGGAATATCGCGCGGCGTTCAAAGATTCGACCGACCCTGAAATCCAGGCCGCCGCGTTGTGGGG
>JAMDBC010000005.1:1685-6512 GCA_023484185.1 Chloroflexota bacterium
TATTTCTTGCAGGGCCAAACTTATTTTCAGATGCAGCGTTATGGCGAGGCCGCTGCCGCGTACCAATCCTATCTCAACCTGAAACCCGGCGTGCTGGATTCCTATGTTCAGCAGTTGCGCGGGGACGCGTTGATCGCCGTCGGAAACTATCCCGACGCGCTGGCCGCTTACACGTCCGCGCAGGCCGCGCCGCATCTTGACGACGCGCAGGCGCTCCAGATCAAGATCGCACGGGCGCATGCCCAGACTGGCGATTACGCCACGGCCCTTTCGCTGTACGACACGATCACCACCAACACTACCAACGATTACACCCGCGCCCAAATGGATTACCTGACCGGCAAAGCATATCTTTCGCTCGATCAAAAAGATAACGCCTACAAAAGTTTTCTCCATGCTGTGGAAAATTATCCGCTCTCGTATTATTCCTATCTTGGGCTGGTGGAATTGGTCAACGCAAATGTCCAGGTCAGTTGGCTCGACCGCGGTCTGACGGATTATTTCGCCGGGCAATATGATGTGGCGCTGGTCGCGTTCGAGCATTACATCGATTCCAACCCCGCCGATAATGACGGGACGGTTTATTATTATCGTGCGTTATGTTTGGAAAAGCTTCAAAATTATCAGGGCGCGGTGGATGAATTCACATTCTTCATCCAACATTATTCCCCGCATTCCAAATGGGTGGATGCCTGGAATGAAAAAGCTAAAATCCAATGGGTTTATCTTAATCAGTATCCGGCCGCAGCGGATACCTTGCTCGCTTACGTGAAAGCCGCCCCCTCGTCCACGCAGGCACCGGATGAATTGATGAGCGCGGCGCGCATCCTCGAGCGCGATGGCCGTTTCGATGATGCCGGCAAGGTATGGGAACGCGTCGCCAACGAATATCCCGGTAACGATCAAGGTCCCACGGCCGTCTTTTGGTCAGGCCTTATGCAATATCGTCAGGCTGACTACAAGGCCGCGCTCACGCTTTTCCAGCGCAGCTTGGTCCTTTCACTCGCGCCCGAAGATAAAGCACGCGCCTATTTGTGGATCGGCAAATCCCAACAGAAACTCGGCAACACCAGCGAAACGCAGGCCGACTGGCAATTCGCGCAAAACGCCGACCCGGGCGGATATTACAGCGAGCGCACGCGTGACCTGTTGGCGGGCCGCCAGCCATTCAGCTCTCCATCCACGCCAAACTTGAATTTGGATATGAGCGCCGAACGTAAAGACGCCGACTCATGGGTACGGCTGACGTTTAACCTGCCCGCCGGAACAGACCTGACCGGACTCGGTTCGCTGGCTGCGGACCCGCGCGTGGTGCGCGGCGCCGAGCTTTGGTCCCTAGGCCAGTACGACGATGCGCGTTCCGAATTTGAAGACCTGCGCAACTCCGTCAGCGCCGACGCAGTATCCACCTACCGGCTTGCAAATTATTTGCTTGATCTGGGTTTGTATCGTTCAGGTATTTTCGCGGCGCGCCAGGTGCTGACACTGGCCGGTCTGAGCGACAGCACATCTTCGATGATGGCACCACCCTATTTCAGTCATGTCCGTTACGGTTTGTATTACAACGATCTAATTGTGCCCGCCGCGCAGAGCAACGGCCTTGATCCGCTCTTTGTGTTCAGCGTGGTGCGGCAGGAAAGTTTATTCGAAGGCTTTGTGAGTTCGACGGTAGGCGCGCGCGGCCTAATGCAGGTTCTCCCCGGCACAGGCGCTTCCATTGCCAGCGCGATCGGCTGGCCGCCTGAATTCGACCCTGAACAACTCTACAGTCCAAAGGTCAGCATTGTGTTGGGCACGCACTATCTTGCGTCGAACCGCGACTTGCTGGGCGGCGATCTGTACGGCGCGTTGGCCGCCTACAATGGCGGCCCCGGCAATGCACTTGAATGGGAAAAGCTCTCAGACAATGACCCCGATCTTTTGCTTGAGTCCATACGGTACGATGAGACGCGGCAATACATCCGAAACATTTACGAAATTTACGTGATTTACAGAAGACTTTACAGCTCCGTACAATAACTGACAATTCGCCAAAACAAAAAATCATCGGGCCCTTTGACTGGCTCGATGATTTTTATTAACTCACCTTACACAACGACCCTTCATGGTCAATCAAGGTTCTTTTTCTCGCTGGGCGGGTCGCCCCAGCGGTACATTTGTATAAAAATGCGTACCATCAATTTGCGAGTTTGCGGATAAACTATTCCAAATGGGCGATAATGCGCTTATGCACTGTTTCCGCGTCCATATCGAGAACTGAAACCAATTTATCGCGTCCGGTCGCGCCCGCTACAATTTCAATGCGAGTCTTGGGCGTTCCCAACACATCGGACAAAAATTCAATCAGCTTTTCGTTCGCCTCTCCATCTACTGGCGGCGCCGAAAGATGGATCTTGACCGTGCCGTCGCTCATCACTTCCGCAATTTTGTTGCGGCTGGCGCGCGGTGTGACGCGCACCGCCAGAGCGGAACCTGTCTTTCCATCGTGCAGGTGGAAACTTCGCTTTGACATGGACTACCTCTTTGTTAATATGCCGATCAATATTTGGGAAGCAAACTGAATGATGATCATCAAGATCAATGGGCTGAAATCGAATGTGCCCATCGTCGGCATAACGCGGCGGATCGGATTCAGGAGAGGGTCAACAATTCGGTCAATCGCCTCGCGCAGCGGATGATAGGGCGGCAAGATCCACGAAAGAATGACTGACACAAACAGAAGCACCAGCAAGACGTTCGCGATCGCATTGATCAATTGCACCAAAACATAAGAACTCATCTAATCTCCGTATCCGGGTCTCGGACCTAAAATGGCTTGCCCAACTCGAACCAAAGTGGCGCCCTCTTCGACCGCGACTGCATAGTCTGCGCTGGTGCCCATGGAAAGTTCGCTCAACTCGATGTGCGGCGCTCGCTCGGACAGAAAATCCCGCAGGCGGCGTAAATGCTCAAAGTAAGGACGCGCCGCTGAGGGATCGAGAGCGAGAGGCGGCATCGTCATCAATCCGCGCACCTGCAAGTTTGGCAACGCGGCAATGGCATTGACATCCGCCAGCAAATCGGGCCAGCGAGATTCGGCAGACGCCGACCAGCCATGTTTGCTGTCTTCACCGCCGACGTTGAACTCGAGCAGGACGGGCAACTTACGTTTGAACTGTGCGGCAAAGCGGTCAACACGCTGGGCCAGCTTTAAACTATCGAGCGAATGGAAAAGAGCAAAATGTTCGGCCACCAATTGCGCCTTGCGGCTTTGAACATGACCGATCATGTGCCATTCTACTGCAAAATGCGGCGGGCTGAGCGCCAAAGCCTGGATTTTTTCGACGGCTTCCTCGGCATAATTTTCGCCGAGTATCTGCGCGCCCGCTTCAATGGCGGCCTGCACGACTTCGAGCGGCTGGGTCTTTGTAACCACCACCAGCCGAACAGACTCAGGCAGGCGATTCGATTTGCGCGCCGAGGCGGCGATGATATCGAGTGTCTTTTGATAACGTTCGCGGATGGAGGGGGCAAGAGAAGACATGAAATTTATTTTATGTTACATATCCAAAGCAGGAAAATAATCAAGTGTCATTGCGAGGAGGGTGTTTTTCCCAACGAAGCAATCTCCTTGTCAGAATCGGAGATTGCTTCGGGGCAAATAACGCCCCTCGCAATGACATTCTATATTACGCCAGCGCGATCAATGCGCCGAAGCGGCCGGTCTTGCCTTTTTCGGCGCGGTGCGAAAACCAATCGTCGAGATGGCAGGCGGTGCACAAGCCGGCGACTTCGATCTGTTCCACGCCGGATTTTTCCAACTGGATGCGGTTCGCGGCCCACAGATCGAGATACGTTTTGCCGTCACGCAACTCGATCAACCGCTTCGCATCCGGACCGAAGGCCTGCTTCACTTGCGAGATAACATCTGCGCCGATCTCATAATGATCCACGCCAATCGAGGGGCCAATGGCCGCCTGAATATCTTTTGGTTGTGAGCCATATTTTTCGCGCATGGCCTTCACAGTTGCAGCAGATGCGCCGCGTACAGTTCCCATCCAACCCGCGTGTGTGATGCCAGCCACACCTTTTTTGGGGTCGTGAAAAAGGATCGGGACGCAATCAGCGAAGCGCATGTAAAGCGTGACTTCGGGTTTGTCGGTCAGGATGATGTCGGCTTTATGGTGATCCAAATGCATGGGCCGCGGCTCGTCGGCGCAGACGGCATCAGCGGAGTGAACCTGCCAGACATCGAAGAGCGATTCAAGGGTCCGGCCCAGAGCGGCGAAGGAACGGGCGCGGTTCTCGCGCACGCGTTCCACATCATCCCCGACTGTTCCGCCAACGTTGAGCGAATCCCACGGAGAGGGGCTGACGCCTCCCTGCCGCGTGATGACCGCCTGTGTCAGCGTGCGCGGGAAAATGTCGAAACTAAAATATCGGATTCCGTTTTTGTTGAAAAAGGGCATATGTTGTCAACGCCATTGCGAGGAGATTGCTTCGGTCGCTACGCTCCCTCGCAATGACATCCTGTTTACGGTTTCGCCGCGGCAAATTTCTTGATGAAGAACTGGCGCGTCTCTTGCATTGATTCCTCGATGTTCGGATATGCAAACCAGGCAGTCATAAAGCCAAAGACGAAACCGGTGAACACACGCAGGAAGGGCGTGCTCTCACGATAGGGCAAGTACGCAGCCAGCCACGGCCAATTGAACTGGCTAAACAACTGCGAGAAACCATCAAGGCCAATTGGACCGAGACCGATCAAAATCCATAACGTCCAGTGAAGCGGCGGGAGTTTGCGTTTGGCCAACCCATAGATGAGACCAAAAATAAAAATGGCGCCAT
>JAMDBC010000101.1 GCA_023484185.1 Chloroflexota bacterium
GCTGCTCTCAGACCCGGATCTGTTGTTGCTCGATGAACCCACCAATCATCTCGACATCGCGGCGGTCGAATGGCTTGAAGGTTATCTCAGTCAGTGGGACGGCGCGGCGGTCATCGTTTCGCATGACCGTTATTTTCTCGACAAGGCTTGTAATGCGATTCTCGAATTGCATCCCGGCGCGTTCGAGATTTATCACGGAAATTATTCTGCCTATCTGCGCCAGCGGCAGGAACGCGCCGACCGCCGTCAGGAAGTTTTTGATTCTGAAAAAGAAAAGTTAATCAAAGACCTTGAGTACATCAAAAAAAATATTGCGGGCCAAAATGTGCAACAGGCCAAAGGCAAGTTGCGACGCCTGACGCGTGTGGTGCAGGCAATCGAGCAGGTCGGCATGGACGCCGTGCTTAACAGCAACTGGTCGCAGCTGGATGTCGAAACCACCACCAGCCCGTTCAGCGTCGAAGAAGCGCAGAAGCGCGTCAACTCGCTGCGTTCGCCCGTCCGCACTTTGCCGCATTTGCATTTGAAACTTGGCTCGCAAAAACGTTCGGGCGATCTCGTCCTTCGCACAAGGGATTTGCAAGTTGGATATCCCGGCAAGCTGCTTTTTTCTGCGCCGGATCTCGAACTGCGACGCACCGATTGCGCGGCCTTGATCGGACCCAACGGCGCGGGCAAGACAACTTTGCTGAAGACCATCCTCGGTCAGATCGGACCGTTAGCGGGTGAGGTGATTCTGGGAGCCAGTCTGCACGTCGGCTATTTCGCGCAAGCTCACGAAGGCCTCGACCCGAACAAGACTCTGATCGAAGAGATCGACTCGGTTGTGCCGAACTGGCTGCCGGGTCAGATCCGCGAGTATCTCGGCAAATATCTTTTCAGCGGCGACGACGCTTATAAAAAAGTCGAAGTTCTCTCCGGCGGCGAGCGCGGACGTTTGGCTTTGGCCAAACTTGCTTTGCAGGATACAAATTTGCTTTTACTGGATGAACCGACCAATCATCTTGATATTCCCTCACAGGAAGTTTTGGAAGCCGTGCTGGATGATTATGCAGGCACGATCCTGCTGGTGACTCATGACCGTTATTTGATCGACGCGCTCGGCACGCAGATCTGGGAAGTCGAGCCGGACGAGTCGCGTATGATCGTCTTCAAGGGCACGTATTCGCAGATGCGGGATGAAAGAGAAAAAGAAGCGACGAGATTGGCAGCGACCCCCGATTCTCAAATCCCGATTCCCCAAAAACTCTTCGACAAAGCTCAGGGCAGGCGCAAATCGCAAAACGCAGGGACGAAAGATGAAAGAAGAAAGCTGGCGCATTTACAGCAACTAGAAAATAAGATCGCTGCTCTCGAAGCACAACTGGCCGAACTCGGCGCGCAATTGGAAAATCCGCCTGCGGACGCGGCCGAGGTCACGCGGCTGGGGAAAGAGTATGAGTCCACGCAACGTGAGATGGATGAGAAGCTGGCGGAGTGGGAAACATTACAAACATGAGCGGGGTATAATTTGCGTATGCCCACTGTCAAAGTCATTGGCCGTTATCGCTTTTACCTTTTCGGCAAAGAAATAATGAACAGCCTAAAAACACATAGCCCAACATCTGTGCTCGCAGTGAATGTCCGTTTTATAGAGGACGCCATGTTGGTCAGTTTATCTGATGGACGCGAAGTGTCTGTTCCATTGGAATGGTTTCCGCACCTGCGTAATGCGACTCCTGAACAACGCAATAAATGGCGATTGATTGCGCGTGGAATTGGTATGCACTGGGAAGAAATAGACGAAGATATTGCTGTAACAACGTTGTTGCGGATGTAGCAAGCAGGGCGCGCTTGGGGCAGGAGTACGAGTCCACGCAACGGGAGATGGATGAGAAGCTGGCAGAGTGGGAAAAGATGCAGGGATAACATTTGCTATAATTGAACAAAGGAGTTCCAGTGATTTACATCATCCGTGACCGCGCGACACCTGAACAAATCCAAGACATGCTTCAAATGCTTCAGACTTATATCAAGTTGGCAGTTGATATCGAACGCGGCATTTTAGCAGGCGGCGGAGCCATGCACGCCGATTGTGAGGCGGTTTTATTGGAAGACAGAAGTCAGCAGGAGTTTATTTGGGGAGCGGACTGGAATCCATCCACTCAACAAGTGACATTTGAATCCCTTATCAACATTCGTCCGCGGCAGAATAATCCATCAATGGAAATCCTTGATCCAATTATTCGCAAACAGGTCGCGGAGATTACGATCAAACGGTTAGGCGGCGTATGAAAGACTGGACTCAGATTCGGGAGAGATACTTGCGCGATGATTTGCCCATTCGCTTGGGTGGGTTAGCGGCGAACTTGAGTCGCATTAAGTCGTTTTCTGCCAACGAAAATAGCCGCGAAGCTGTCGAAAGCCTGATTGATGAAAGCAAGATGTTCATCGAATGGACAGCCGCCCAGACAGAAATCAATACTGCTGAAAAGCTGGTGGAGCTACAAATTCAATTGGCGCTCTGGCAGCTACAATGGTTTAAAATTTGGCCCGATACATCCAGGCGCGCTCAGGTTGCCAAAGAGTCAAGTTTATGGTCGAAACAAGTGCTTGAATTGTCGGGGCTGCTGAAATAACGCGCTTGGGGCAGGAGTACGAGTCCATCCAACGGGAGATAGAAAAAGTATCCAGCTTTTGAACTTATCTTTTAATGTTAATAATCCCAGAAGTGCTACACTAATTTCAGGAAAGCAATACTTACCTTCCTGATACAAAATCAACAAAAAAGCCTTGTGGGAGGGACGCATGTCTTGGCAAACTCAATTGAGGGGTGACTCTGTTTCGTGGTTGCTGGAAACTGAAAATCCTGGCGTCCGTTATCTGGCGATGCGTGATCTGCTGGAGCTTCCCGACGACGATGCCGAGATGAAATCGGCGCGAAAGAAGGCGCATAAAGAGGGGCCAATTGCAGATGTTCTTTCCCACATGGAAAAGGAGGGATATTGGGTCAAGACCGGGCCGGGATATAACCCAAAGTACAGATCAACAGTTTGGTCAATCATTTTGCTGGCCCAGCTCGGCGCGTTAGCCAATGAAGACAAACGGATCGATCAGGGTTGTAAATACCTGCTGGATCATTTGGCTGAAGGCGGTCAATTCACGGCCATCACATCTGGCGCCCCGTCTGGAGCTATAGATTGTTTGCAAGGCAATCTTTGCTGGGCGTTGATGGAAATGGGTTACGACGATCCGCGCTTGAAAAAAGCCTACGAATGGATGGCGCGCACAGTTACCGGGGATGGCATTGCACCAATGGAAGACAAGGATGCACCTGTCCGCTATTATGCGTACAAGTGCGGACCAAACTTCGCCTGCGGCGTGAATGACAAACTTCCCTGCGCATGGGGCGCGGTCAAAGTCATGCTGGCCTTCGGCAAATGGCCTGTTGCGAGAAGAAGTCCATTGATCAAGAAGGCCATCAAACAAGGTGCAGATTTTTTCTTCAGTATTGATCCTGCGACGGCAAAATATCCAACAAGGGATAAAAGCGGTAAACCAAGCCGCGATTGGTGGAAGTTTGGATTCCCCGTATTCTATATTACCGACTTATTGCAGCTCGCCGAAGCTCTCGTGAGTTTGGGCTACGGAGACGATCCCCGGTTGGGGAATACACTGAACATCATCCGTGAAAAACAAAACGCTCGCGGGCAATGGCCGATGGAATTCGATTACACTGGGAAAACATGGATTGATTTTGGCAAAAAGAAACAGCCGAACAAATGGGTTACGCTTCGAGCATTAAGAGTTTTGAAAGCAATTGCCTAAAGTGTGCATACAATTTTTTGTATGTCGCTGCGGTCAATCAGATACTTCACAGCGAACAAAACGCCGGAAATAAAGATCAGGGCCTGAGGCACAAGGCATAGCCGCGTCTCGCCCGCGATGCTGAGGACGAAATGGATTACGAACCAGGCCGGACACATGATCAAAAAGAAACGCTGCCATAAACGCGGCCAATTAAAGATGAACAGCAAGCCGAACGCGGGAATAAATCCCAGTGTATAAAAAAGCTGACTCCAGGTAAAGGAGCAGGTCACATTGTAGATCAACATGGGGTAGCTGTAGCCGGGGATTACTTGGTAAGGAATGTAAAGCGGACGGTTAGGATAGATAATAGGTAGTCTTGCGAATATGGCCGCAAAGACCCCACCAGACAGGAGAAATGGCAGAAGTTTCTTGTGGATGGGCAGTTGTTCATTCACCAAAGCCGTCAGCACCAGAAAGGGGATCAGGCCGCTGGCCTCGCGGTTGCTTTTTCCCCATTTTGCCAACCTCTGAAGAGCACTCCTTGTTATTGATATTATCGACAGCAGCAGATTTTTCCGGATGAGCTACATCATATATAAAACTCACCTCGCTCCTCTTCTCCCAAATTGACGCTCCAACATATCCACGGACAAATGAATCATGGTCGGTCGTCCATGCGGACAGGTGCGCGGCGAATCGCAATTTTCCAGATCGGTCAGCAGGGCGCGTTGTTCATCGGTCGAAAGGGTCTGTCCGCCTTTGACGGCCAGCCGCTTGCAGACGCGCGCTGCCAGTTTCTTTTCCATTTCATTTTGCAACGGCGCTTCATCTTCTTCAAAGTCTT
This sequence comes from Chloroflexota bacterium, assembly GCA_023484185.1. The sequence goes on from JAMDBC010000101.1 coordinate 4,634, forward strand.
CGACGATGGCGCGCAGCGCAGCGGATGGGTCCCCGCCCGCAAAGATGACCGGCGTGGCGCGCACCTGGAAGGAATTGGAACCAAAATCTTCGACTTCAAACCCAAAGTGTTCCAGAACCGGTAATTGCTCGGCCAATAATTTTGCATTTGCTGGCGGCAATTGCACCACCACGGGTGTGAGCAAAGACTGTGACGGAATTTTTTTCATATCGTGTTGCGCCATGAGTTTCTCAAATAAAACGCGTTCGTGCGCGGCGTGTTGGTCAATCAAATATAAACCGTCCGGGCCTTCGGCCACAAGATACGTCGAACCGATTTGGCCGATGAGACGGAGCAAAGGCACATTGTTTAAAGTTGAAGGCCTGCCCTGAGCGTTGTCGAAGGGTTGAAGGCTGGAAGGTTGACCGATTCCAGACCCTCGATTCTCGACTTCCAACTGATCACTGTTCACTGATAACTGATCACTGGAATGTCCAATCGTCCAATCTAAGCCAACCTGCCTCGTAGACTCGGCGCGATTCCCCCACAATGCAGGCGCAACCGTCGGGATCGGCGCGTACGCCAAAAGTCCGCGGCGAACCGCACGTTGGACGAAGCTGAAGATGCGGTCCTGATTCCTGAATCGAACTTCCGCCTTGGCAGGATGCACATTCACATCCACTTCTTCGGGATCGATCTCAACGAACATCGCCGCCAGCGGATAACGTCCGACCATCAACAGCGTGTGATATGCCTGAATGAGTGCGGTGGTCAGCGGCGTATCCTGCACCCAGCGGCCATTCACAAAGAACGTGATGTCTTTGCGATTCGAGCGCGTGATGGCCGTCGGACTCACGTAGCCGGTGAGTTTTATATTTTCCTCTTCGGCGTTGATCTCCAATAATTGCCTGGCGACATCCACGCCATACAACGCGGCCAGGATCGAGCGGCGGTCGCCATCGCCCGCGGTTTGCAGTGTGAAGTTACTTCCTTCGGCCAATTTGAAACGCACATCGGGATAAGCCAGCGCATAGCGCGTCAGCAATGCGTCGATGGCGCGGCGTTCGGTCAGATCCTTCTTCAGGAATTTCAAACGCGCTGGGACATTATAAAAAAGATCTTCGACACGCACGACGGTGCCGGTCGGCGCACCGATGGTCTCGACCTTGCCTTCGTGTCCGCCCTCGACCCGGATGCGGGCTCCCACATTCGAGTTCGCCACCTTTGACGTCATCGTCATGCGCGAGACCGAGCCAATCGAAGCCAGCGCCTCGCCGCGAAAACCAAGCGTGGCGATGTGAAAAAGATCGTCGGCGCGCGCCAGCTTGGATGTGGCGTGACGTGAAACTGCCAGAGCCAACTCGTCCGAGGTGATACCGCTGCCATCATCCGCGACTTCGATCAACTTTCGTCCGGCCTCCGCAATCGTCACGGTCAGACTCTTTGCATCGGCGTCCAGCGCATTCTCGATCAATTCCTTGACCACTGACGCCGGGCGTTCGATCACTTCACCTGCGGCAATTTGCGAAGCAACTTCAGACGATAAAAGATGAATAGGCATGGCTCGATTATAGCGGGAATAATGTCATTGCGAGGAGTGTTCTTCTCTGAAGCAATCTCGCAATGACAGGATGCAATCACGTATAATAACCAAATGTCCTTTACCACCATTTTCTTCGATCTCGACGACACGCTCTATCCTGCATCCAGCGGTTTGTGGCAAACGCTCAAAAAACGCATGAGCACGTATATGCACGAGCGCATGGGAATTCCCGAATCAGAGATAGGACGCCTGCGCGAAAAATATTTCCGCGAATACGGCACGACCTTGCGCGGACTGCAGGCGAATCACAAAATTGACGAGCAGGATTTTCTGGCCAGCGCGAACGCTTC
>JAMDBC010000119.1 GCA_023484185.1 Chloroflexota bacterium
ACTGCCGATCTTGCCGTTGCAATCGGGATGCTTCTTGAGCGCGTCGTAAAGGTTTTGCAAGTCAGTCAGCGCGGTTGCGCCATACTTTTGCACCAGCTTCATCGCGGTATCACCGTCACCGAGTTGAGCCAGTTCGCCGTGATAAAGATCGGGCGCAAAGGCCAGATAGCCAATGAACGCAAAGCGATCTGCAATAGATTTGGTTTGGGCGTCAAGTCCCCACCATTCCTGGATGACGATGAGGGCAGGCCATGGACCTTTACTTGTTGGTTTGGCGAGATAGCCTTTTACAGAACCGAGTTGAGTAAGGTCGCTCATGGTTTCCTCTCTTTCTTATCCTGCGCCAGTTGGGGTTGGCGTCGGTGTGCCTTCTGCAGCAGGCGCGGGAGTGGTAGAGAATTTTCCGCCTGAACCGATACTGCATACCCCGATGTTATTTTGCAGGACACAACCTGCAAGACTGCCGCTGCTCAAAGTGTCCATCAAGGTGGTCAGGTCGGTCTCCGTGTCAGCAAGCAGGACGATGGTGTTGCCGCTTTTACCTGCACTGAATAATAGGATGCCATTGCCTGCCCGTCCGAGTTTTCCAAATTGCGGGACTTCAACAAACTCACTGGTGCCATCCAACTTTAAACTGAATGCATCAATATATTTTGCCAGATCGTCGCTGGGCGAGAAAGTGCCAAGCACAATTTCATTGCCGCTATTCGTTGCAGTCTCACTGATTTTCATATCCACATTCAGCGTTTTCAATTCGGCCTGCAGGCGCGATAGCGCGCCGGTCATCTCCGCCGTCATCTGCACGTTGGAGGTCGGAAGGATGCTGGCTGTGGCTCCGTTGAACACAAACGGGAAATCAGCCAGGGTGACCTGGTGTGTGCCTCCGATGAGAAAGTCTGCGACGTTGTTGACAAGTATGTTGTTATCGGCAACGGTGTTATATGGTGTCTGCATAAAAGTGAAATCGCCGACAGCTAACACGTTTCCGTCCGCGCTCAAAGCGGACGCGGCCCAACCTTGCTTCGAATCGTTCCCGGGCATCGCGTCGGTCCCGGACGAGAAAGTTTTGTCGCCGCCGACCAGCAGGGCCAACCCTGAATCTGTTTTCACGGAATGAACGCCATACAGCGTGATCTTTTTCAGACCCCACGTCAGATCGGATTTGCCAAACTGCTCGAAGAACACGTTGCGGAAGTTGCCTTCGTTGTCGGTGAGATTGTAGAGATAGTCATTGTTGAAACTGATGCCGAACGATTCAAGCAAAGGATTAACGATGTCCGTATCCGGGAGGATCACGGGCGAACCGCTGGTGTAATCAGTATAAACCAGACCGCGTGTTGCGTCAGTGAAAAAGGCCAATCGTCCGCCGCGCCGCTCGAAGTCCAGGATGAAGCGGGTCTCATCCGCAGTGAAATTGATAGAAGGTGAAATTATTATGTATGAACTGGCAGCCTTCAATTGCGATTCTAATTTTGCCGTGTCTGTATTTATTTCAACGCGTGCCCCGCGGCGAGTCAGCGCATCGGCCATCGCTTGAAACTCGCTGGGCCGGAATTGGTTGCTGTGTGAATAATCCAGCAAGACCACGCCGCCTTTTTGTTTGATGTCTTCAGGCTGCGGCGTGGAGATGGGTGCCTGCGGCATTTTCAAGCTGGCGTAGTCCGGTGTTTGGATTTTATGAGGAAGATCGAAGCCGGGGAAATACCAGGCGAAGCGCAGGACGATGGGCAGGATGAACAATGCGAGAATGATGGTAATGGTTTTGCGGTTCATGGCATCCTCCTACTTTTGCTCAACAGGCAATTGCGGAATGTAAAGCATGTACAGACCCGGACGAGATGGATAGGGCAAGATCACGCCTTCCTTGGTTTGCAGGAAAAATCCAGACGCGTAGGTGGTGCCTGGATGAACAATTGCCACGTTGTACAAATCTTTTATGCTGTAATTCCAGATATGTGCTATGGCCGCGGCCTGGTTATACGCGTCGGTCTCGGAGCCAAGCTGGTCTATGAGTCCGAGGCGCAGGGCTTCGCTTCCCGGCCAGATTTGTCCGCGCAAAAGAACATCCGGGCCGATTTTTAAACGGTCGCCGCGTCCGAGTTTGACGGCTTGATAAAAGCCTTGTTTGAGCATCTCGATCTCGCGCACGGTGGTATCACGCGGCGACCCCCAGAGTTTGTAAGGCCCGGTTGAGATGATATCTTCAAAGATAAATGGAGTGGGCGGCAGGTAACCGATCACGCCCACGTTGCCAACTTCCGAGGCTGGAACGGCTACAACATAATCCGTTCCTGAAGATAAATAATAGGCTCCGCTGGCGGCCATGCCGCTGACCCAGGTCACGACTGGCTTTTCTGCGCGCAGCCGCGACAGCTCCATGTAAACGGCTTCTGTGTCCACGACGGTGCCGCCGGGGCTATCGAGAATCAAAACTATGGCGCGGATTTCCGGATGTTCACGCGCATAAGTGATCTGTGTGATGAGGTCTTTGGCTGTAAATGCATTGATGGCATCGTTCAATCGTATGACGCCGATAACGGGTTTCTGAATCAATAAGGAAATCAAAACACCGAGCACCAGCGCAGGGATTGCCCACCATAGAAATCGGTTGCGTTCCTCAGGGGTCATCTCAAAGTATTTCATGGAGCCTCCTTTGTGCGGCTGGTATGAGCATAAATGATACAAGGCGCTTTGTCAATCACAGTTTTGGTTTATTGGAAAAGTGCGGTTCGACTAAATCCCTGCGCCTGTTTTGCATTCCAATTTACTTTATCGTTGCCGTGGGATGGGCCCTCTGTCAACCCAAAGTAGAAATGTCACGTGGGGTGGGCCCTCTTGACCTCAACTTGCTCCCGCACTACAATGCCGGCCTACTCTGAAAGGGAATCATGTTTGAAACTCTCACCGGACGACTCAACCAGGTCTTTGACCAACTCCGTAAACGCGGAAAATTATCCGAAGCGGATGTGGATGCAGCGATGCGCGAAGTGCGTTTGGCTTTGCTCGAAGCCGACGTTCACTTTAGCGTTGTCAAAACTTTCATCGCGCGCGTTCGTGAACGCGCCATCGGCGCGGAAGTTTCAAAGGCGCTGAATCCTGGTCAACAGGTGATCAAGATCGTCAATGAAGAATTGATCGCCACGCTTGGCGAACCTGCGCCATTAAATATGACCGGGCCAAAACCGCGCGTGATTATGATGGTCGGTTTGCAGGGTTCCGGTAAAACGACTGCATCGGGAAAGCTGGCGCACATTCTGCGTTCGAAAGGGGAGCGCGTGATGTTGGTCGCGGGCGATCCGTATCGCCCGGCGGCTGTGCAACAATTACAGCAACTCGGCGAACGGATTGATGTCCCCGTTGAAGCGGATTTAAATATCAAGCCGCCGGAGCTGGCGAAGCGGGCTTTTGACAAAGCCGAAAAGGGCGGATTCACCGTCATGATCGTGGACACCGCTGGTCGGTCGCAGTTGGACGCGGAACTAATGAGCGAGTTAAAGTCCATCGTGGCGAAAGTCCCGCCCGTGGAAATCCTGCTGGTCGTCGACTCGATGATCGGCCAGGAAGCGTTGAACATCGCACAAGGTTTTCGTGACAACGTGTCCATCACCGGTCTGATCATGACCAAGATGGACGGCGACTCGCGCGGCGGCGCGGCCATCTCCATCCGTTCTGTGACGGGTGTGCCAATCAAATTTATCGGCACGGGCGAAAAACTGGACGCGCTCGAAACGTATGACCCGGCGCGTTTGTCGTCGCGCATTTTGGGAATGGGCGACATGCTTGGCCTGATCGAAAAAGCCGAGGCCGCTTTTGACGCGCAAAGCGCGCAGTCCTTGCAAAAGAACGCCGAGCGCATGATGAAGGGCCAGTTCACGCTCGAAGATTTTCTTGAGCAAATGAAGCAGATGAAAAAGATGGGGCCGCTCAGCCAGATCATGGACATGCTGCCCGGCCAGATGGGACAGGCAGCGCGTCAGGCCGATCCGAAAGATATTGAAAAAGGCATGAAGCAATCGGAAGCCATCATCCATTCGATGACGCTCAAGGAACGCCGCAATCCCGATATTTTGAACGCGTCACGAAGAAGACGAATCGCGGCTGGCTCCGGCGTCGAAGTGCAGGATGTCAATAAACTCGTCAAGCAATTCCGCGAAACGCAGAAGTTGATGAAGACGATTCAGAAAACAGGTGGAAGAGGGCTAGGGAATTTGTTTGGTTGATGATGTAAAATACAGATAGAATTAGTCGAAAGGAGTTGATGATGACCATTCAGGAAATTGAGCAGGCTATTACTGAATTGCCGCCAGACGAACTGGCTCGCTTTCGCAAGTGGTTCGATGAATTCGACGCTAAAATATGGGACGAGCAATTTGAGCGCGATGCGAAGTCTGGCAAATTAGACAGAATTGCTGAGAAGGCTGTCGCTGAATACCACGCGGGGAAATCCAAAGAGCTGTGAGGCATTTTGCCAATGCCTCTTTTTGGGAACTTTATGATAAACTGCCGCCTTTGGTTCAGAAATTAGCGGACAAGAATTTTGAATTGCTCAAGGCCAACCCGCAACACCCTTCTTTGCATTTAAAGAAAGCAGGAAAATATTGGTCTGCGCGGGTTGGGATAAAGCATCGTGTGTTGGGCGTGGAGATCGAGGACGGCCTGTTGTGGTTCTGGATTGGCGCTCACGCAGACTATGACAAAATGCTGGAATAAAGATTATTGCGGCTGGCTCCGGCGTCGAAGTGCAGGATGTCAATAAACTCATCAAGCAATTCCGCGAAACGCAGAAGTTGATGAAGACGATTCAGAAAACAGGTGGAAGAGGATTGGGGAATTTGTTTGAGTAATGGTGGTGTCAGTACAAGATGACATCCCTTATTGGTGTAGTACCTACCAAAACGGCTTCGTCCGCGCCAATAGCCTCCACTTTTGTGTTTGTAACTGTGATACCTTGGCATTTTGTCCTCGTCTTCATATCATCTATTAAACCGAAAATGGTGAGCAAATTATAGCACTGCAACCTAGCCTATGAGCAACTTCAAACTTACTTCTTCGTTTCTCCCTCCTCACTTCACACCCAATTCACAACCCAAATCTATGTTTCCGTTCATAATCCTTATTTCAATGGCTCTATCTTTTTGGTTTTTTGCTGTTTTCCGGCAAGTTCCCAGTCGCGGCGCAGTTCATCCTGGTGCATGGATGCCCACTCGATGACCATTCCCAAAGTGCGCGCGGAGAGACTGCCATGGATTACCGCCAGCGTGTTGATGTTGATCCAAACTTCGTCGTCCCCATATTCAGCGTGAAAATGAGGCGGGCCGTGATCGTCATAGTACATGCGGATGTACAATGCCATAAAAGCGGCAAATCTCAGGCATGGACGTGGTCTTCTTTGAGAGCGGGAAATACTTCCTCGGGTGTTTTGCCTGTCACTTTTATGTAGAGTGAAACTGCGTCAATATCTATCTCGTCTGGCCAAACCAGCCGCCTGCCGTTTTCAATTGAAATGTTCCTGAAATTCTCGTATTTATTCCAGGATGCAAAAACTCCTTTGCCAGCGAGATGGGAAAGGTCGACATTGCCGGCGGAATTATCGGCAAATTTGAGCCAGATTTTATAGTTGTCCAGCGGTCGCGCTTCTAAAATTCTCGGTGTGGTCATCGGATTTTCCTCATTGACATTGGAGAACATTCGATAATCTTATTATACAGCAAGTGTCGCGCAGAATTGGGCAGTCGTTTGGGGAGCGTTATCCCCGCTATATGTTCTCCCTCCTCGCTTCACACCCAATTCACAGCCCAAATCTATACTTCCGTTCATAATTCACAAAAGGAGTGAAAATGAACGAAAAAATTTGGTTACGAATCTTGGCCGCTCTAGTGTTGATCGCCGCGATTGCAGGCATCGCCTTCTTCGCTTATCAGGCTGGCGTCGTGCACGGCTCGCCGGTCACGGTTCAGGCCCCGGCGGGGCAGTCTGCGCCCGCGCCGTATCCGTATTATGGGATGCCTTTTGGTTACGGAATGCACGGAGCTTTCTTCCCATTTTGGGGCTTTGGCTGCTTTGCTGACGGCTTTCTGTCTTCCATTCCTGTTAGTTAAAATCTTTTCTGATAAGCCAACAGAACACAAGCCTCTCAAACCGGCCGAGCCACGCGCCAGCACACAAGATATCCGCGCATTACCACCAATTAACTTGATTCCAAATCCTACCAAAAAATATGGTGAATGGGGTTTTTAGGTTAGATGTTAGTTGTTTCAGTGTAAAAGTCGCAGCACACGTGCGTACAGTTGAGCAGACAGACAGAAACAATTGTTATAAATCTAACTTACTTGCTATAAGGAGTTGTTTGGTCTTGCTGTTATTCTGGATTCCCATTCTCAGCAGTTTTCATTTCACTTCGTCAGTTTATTGCCTCAATTGATAACTTGTTGTGTATATCTAGGTTCATCATCAAAATCTCAAGAACTTGTCTCCTAAAGAGGATTTAGAAGTGAAATGAAAAC
>JAMDBC010000193.1 GCA_023484185.1 Chloroflexota bacterium
CGGCGTACGCAGCTCGTGAGAAACTGTGGAGATCAGGCTTGATTTCATGCGATCCAGTTCGCGGTCCGTAGTGACATCTTGCAGAATCAATCCATGCCCAATGATGATATCGCGCGTATCGGTCACATCGAAGGCTTCCAGCCGCATGTAAACAATTTGTCCGGATATGCTCAAGACAAATTCCCCTTTTCGCGTATTGACCTTTTCGAGTATGTTCTTGAACTCTTGTTGTGCTTTTTGGGGATCCTGTGCGTTGGTAAGAATGCGCGCCAATACGCTGTTGAAAGACGCGCCTGCCAAATCCTCAGGGGTCATTGAAGTCAGTTCTCCCACGCGGCGGTTTGCGTAAACTACTTTATCTTTCAGGTCGCTGAGGATCAAGCCGTCTTCCATGGATTGGATCAACGCTTCCAGGCGACGAGTCTGTTCCTCCAATCTCGTGTCACTGCGTTCGAACAGGATGGCATTCTCGATTGCCATTGTGGCTTGATTTGCAAAGGTTGAGAGCAGCTGGATTTCATTATAGGTAAATTGGTGCGCGTTGGTATGAAAGACCAGCAAGACAGTGGGAGGGGCATGTTGTGTGTTCAATGGTACGGCCATGATGGCGCGGTATCCTTCGGAACGCGCGAGTCCGCGGCGGTTGACATAACTCGGATCAGTCTCTGTGTCGCTGACGTAGATGGCTTCTTTGGCATGCAACGCGCGCATGGTCACTGAGTCGGGTTCGCTGGGCTGGATGGCAAGCCGTTCCACGTAACTTTTTGAAAGCCCGCGGCTGGCCCGCACACGAAACACACCGCGCTGTTCATCCAGTGCGATGATGGCGCACCTTTCCACTTTAAGCAGGCGGGACATTTGTTCAAGGATTCGGTCAAGCACGGTTTGCAGGTCCAGGCTGGAAACAACCGCGGCGCTGGTTTCCAAAAGCGTAGCCTGCTCCTTCATGCGGTCAGCGATGGACTCTTCCATGCGCAGGATACTGCGGATCAAATGTCCGATCTGATCTTCGCGTCGCGCCAGATGTTTAAGTTGCTCCCGTTCCTCCTGGCTTATTGGTCGGTTCGACCCAATCGCTTCGCTGATGGGCGCCAGCCGTTCCACAGGGCTGATCACGCGGATGGATAACATGGCCCAGAAGAAAAGTCCGATCAGCACGAATGCCGCGGCCGCGATCTCAGTAATGCGTTGCAGTGTAATCTGCGCCGCAAAGGCTGCCGCGGTTGGACGACTCACAATCACTTCCCAGTTGCTGTCGGAAATCGGAGCATGGGTATAAAGCCTCTCCTGATTGTTTGGATCTGTGGCGATCTGGAAACTGCCGCTATCCGCGGAGGAATGTTGATAAACGTTCGGAAACAAATCATTGGCGGGATGTAAAAGAAGGGCAGGATCGGGAAAGGCAATGATTTGGTAACTGCTATCCAGAATTGCAACCTGCAATCCTTCCTGCGATTGATGTTCGGATATGATGGATGCAAGTGTGTTGCTTAAACTTTCGAGTTTGATGTTTGCCCCAATCAGGCCGAGGAATTGCCCCTCGTTTGACCAGATTGGCATGACAGCAGTGGCGACAGGTTGATTGGTGGTGGGAGAAATTCGTCCTTCGGAAACGAACGGCTGGTCGGTATTAAGAGCCTGCTGGTAATAATTCCGAAAAGAAAAATCAACACCAACGGTCGAGCCGGGCCCGGTAGGATAATGGTAAAGCATAATCCCGCTAGAACTCAACCGGTAGATCAGATTCATATTAGGATGCGTGATGGTGGCGACACTGAAGAGCCGATCCATACCTGCCGAATCGGCCTGTATCACCTCGGGGTAAGCGGCTAATTCCTGTACGGCTTTCAGTGAATTGTTGATTGAGTTGTTGGTTTCCTGGGCGATGGCGCGCGCCAGCGAAAGATCATTGGCCTCTACGTTCTCGCGGATGCGCACGCCGACCAACTGGTTGAAAACCAGGAGCGTGATGAGAAATGGAACAATCAGCAGCAAGTAAAGAGCCAGCAGCTGTATGCCAAGGTCTTTGTACAGGGAAAGCCAGCGTTTCATCTTGATTTCAAATTTGCACCACCTCAGTGGGTTTTCGCTAAAGTTCTCGGTGTCATTGGTGCCAATTATAAGACTGCTCTCCGAAACCGGAACACTCTTCCTACATTCTTCTGCAGAAAAACCACGCAGCGTGTCCCTATTGTCGCGCATTCATCTGGCAATTGTCCGCCCTTGAAATGTTGCGGGCGATTGTATTGGTATTCACATTGAAGTTTCCTGCATGGATTATGAAAATCTGAGCAGAGAAATGGGAGGCGTCCAAAACGATTTGAAGAAGTTGATACAAAACAAAATCGCTCCTGAAAAAAGGAGCGATTTTTATCTCTGCGATCCTGACGGGATTCGGACCCGCGATCTACCTGAATCCCCTTGCCTTTATTGAGAGGACTGAAACGCTGACCCGGTTGCCAGTAGTCAGCCAGGGGAGCACTCAAAGTTTGTTAGGTAGCCAAAGGTAAGTTGGAATAAATTGGCTTCAAAGAATCCCAGGATTTGCTGAGCCAGGCAGCTCTGGCTTTGGCAGTGGCGATAACACCAGGCAGCGTTCAACGTGCGCCGGAACGTTTGAGGCGTATGGCCGCGATTTGTTTGCGACGAAGGAGCTGTCACTTCGCAAGCGCTTTCAATCGTGCCGCTACTGATGAGATAGCCGAGTTGCCGAAAACGGGCATAATCCATGCGTTGCTCGTTGTGAGTGTAATAGGTGATTGCCTTCTCGATCCAAGGTTTTGCCGAGGGGCGCTGCAGAAGACTGCGACAGGATTGGATGACATCCTGGATGCGACCATCCCAAAATTCAGTGCAGATCTGGGTCAGCCATTCGTGTGCTTGCGGGGTATTGGCTCCAAAGGCGGCTTCAGCAATTGGCGTGAGATATTGGCTGGCATGGTACCAGTCCACGATTTGCCTGCACCTTGCCGCAGGCACAGGTGAACTGCCTTCGGAAAATACTTTTCCACCAGACGCCAGATCCAGACAGCGCCATCGATGACAAACACAATTTCATCGTAGGCATCCACCTGGTTTTGAATGCCAGTCGCCCACAGCAGATGTCCAAATTGTTCGGCTTCTTGAATGTCGCAGTAGTATTTTGTTTCCTTGGCCTGCAGGTTGCTCTGCTCTCCCACCCGCACTCCGTGGTGGTTCTGGGAACGGGAAGGACGTATTCTCTCCACTTCATACCAACATAAGGTTTTGAGTTCCCGCCATTCTCCGTGCAACGGGACATGCACGCCATCCAGCGATGCATACACTCGCCCTGCACGTTCTTCCAGGGTCCGCTCCCGGGTTTGTAATCCTTTCACATCTTCCGCAGCCTGCCTCCATCGAGTACCCTCATACATAGTTACTATGAGGTTTCCCCGAAAGAGTGGAAAGGAAGGAAAGACAAGGTACACTTAATTCGGAGGCCGTCTGATGAGCGAGCAAAAGGAAAGATGGAAATATACACGGGAATTCAAACTGGAGGCAGTCCGGCCGTACGAGAGCGGCGGGAAATCGATGCGGGCCATCGAGAGAGGGTTGGGGATCACGCCCTACCTGCTGGCGAAAGGTCTTGGTCTTGCGGCGATCATGGTCTTCCTGACCACATCCTGTATAGTGCCCACTTCATCTACACACACAATTACGCCTACTGCGGTTATCCAATCGACAACTAGCTCTAGCCCTAATCTCAACTCGGACATCCAATGGCTGAAGGCTAATGCAATTCCATTTGATACTACCGAACCGAATCACAGTTTCGAAGATTTAATGCCACTCAAAAAGATAATCGGCGATGCGCGTATTGTCGCGCTTGGCGAAGCTACGCATGGCACACATGAGTTCCTTCAGATGAAACACCGGATGCTGAAATTTCTGGTCGAGGAAATGGGATTTAATATATTTGCCATGGAAGCCAATTGGCCAGAAGCCAACCTAATCAATGATTATGTGCACACTGGCAAGGGCGAACCAGCACAAATTCTAAGGGGCTATGCCGGAGACGAGGGGGAGGAAGTGCTGGACATGATCGAATGGATGCGTGCCTACAACGAAAATCCGAGTAATACCCGGAAGATTAGTTTTTACGGATTTGATATAGCGAACGCTGGGCCAATGGCCAAAAACAATGTAGCCCAGTACATGCAAAAAGTCGATCCGCAGGCCGCAACACAAGTTGCAGACAATTACTCTTGTAACCCTGGAAACAGCGTTGCCTGTCAAACGAAATTGCAAGCCGTATACGATTGGCTTGGCCAGCGCCAAGCCGACTATACGGCAAAATCCTCTTCTGAGGAATTTAGTTTTGCGCTGCATAGCGCACGCGTGGCAATCCAATACCAGGATTTCACTGCCCAAAACAACAGCGGTCTCATCCGTGACCTTTATATGGCAGAAAATGTAACATGGATATTGGATCAGGCTGGTCCGGATGCCAAAATTGTTTTATGGGCACACAACGGCCATGTTGGCATGTCGGCAGACGAGAACTTCCAGACAATGGGAAACCATCTACGACAGCAATATGACAACCAGATGGTGGTCTTTGGCTTCTTGTTTTACCAGGGCTCTTTCAATGCCTGTGGAACAGCCAACTTGCAAACCTTGGGTGTCGGTGCCTTCCATGTTGGTGCGCCACCGACAAATAGTTACGAGTCTTTTTTTCATGAGGCGGGTTTGCCGCGCTTCTTCTTGGATCTGCGTTCAGTCAAGGAAGGGACGGCTGCCTCAGATTGGCTATTAGTGCCACATCCTTTTTGCCAAATTGGAGGCTGCTACCACCCAAATGTCATGCAATCGGGCTTCGAGACCGCGGCTTTATCAAGAGTGTTTGATGTTGTTATCTACTTCCAAGATACTTCTCCTTCTATATTATTATTGGAAAAGTAAACTACCACCGCCATAGGCGGTGGCTTTAGAGCAATGCGCCTCATCATGTTGCTCCTCCGACGGGCTTATTTGCCTATCGGAAAGTAACATTTTTCCTGATGCAACGTATTTTCTCAAAGTAACATTTTCCGTGATGCAATTCGCAGCCAGCACAGGTTTTGAAGGGATGGTATACTCCGAAAACAGAAAAACACGAATTGGATATATGCCTACAGTCAAAGGAATTCCTGGCCCATATCGCTTTTACTTTTACAGTTTTGACTGTAACGAACCGATTCACGTCCATGTACAACGCGAGAAAATGATCTGCAAATTCTGGCTTGATCCCACAACTTTAAGCCAGAATCACGGATATGCTCCTGGAGAATTAAATCGTATTCGCTCCCTGATTGATACTCATCACGATATGATAGTTGAGGCTTGGCATGAACACTTTGGTTAAACTCGATGCGAGAATTAAAAATATTGAAATAACAGACGATTCGATCATCGCCCAACTAATAGACGGGCGCACCATTAGCGTGCCGCTAGTCTGGTCATGGCGATTGGCCGAAGCCACTCCTAAACAAAGAAAACACTACGAAATTATCGGGGATGGGCACGGCGTCCATTGGCCTGATGTTGATGAAGATATTAGCGCCGATGGGATGCTTTATGGGACCCCTGCGCCACGTCCAAAATCAAGAAGTGTTGCGTAGAAGCGATTAAATACAATCGTAACAACCACGCGACGTGAACAAGTCGCGTGGTTGTTATTTAGGGAACGATTGTGCTGGCCCTTGCCTCATCCGCCCGTATTTGCGAGGTAAGACAAATTGAAGGAATCGTCTTGATTGCCTGACAAAATTAATTTTTTGAGTAACTTATATCTGCTTCTGTTTCGCTCCGTGACAATTTTTATACTTGCGCCCGCTTCCGCATGGGCATCGGTCATCTAGCTTTGCATTAGAAAAATCTAGGTTCTTGCTTGGGCGTCTCCAGCGTGGAATGCCCTCGTAAAGTTTGTTTAACGCTTCTTCATTCATCTTCCGCAATGTCATAATCATCAATCTCATTATATCTTCTTCATTGTCTTCAAAGCCTTCAAAATTGAGGGGCGCTAATGGCGTAAGCGCATGGATAACTCGGTCTGCGAGAATTATAAAGACAAATATTCCCGCCAAACTGAGCATGGTTTCCTGAAAAGACTCCAAGCCCATGACATGGTTAATAACCCAGCCCACGCCATAAGCCATCAAAACCAACAAGCCACTGCCGGTAGTCAGCACAAGTGCTCCGAGCAATACAAATCCGAGAAATGTTCCAATAGCTCACATTTGGTTTATCTCCAAATAAGATAGAGACCTTTAGTGTCTCGCAGTTCGATTTTACTTGAAATAAGAAAAGACCTATCTATCGATCTCATCATCCAATCTCTCCTCCAGCGTTATCTATTCCAAAACAAATCATGGAGGCTATCTCAGTAGCCATCCCTTTAAAACCTTCTCTCCTTCCAGATTTTCCACCCAAACCCAGAAAAACTCCCTGACGAAATTTCAAGCACGGCAAGGCTCAATACCAACGC
>JAMDBC010000153.1 GCA_023484185.1 Chloroflexota bacterium
GTCCACTGCACGCTGTGTTGGGCGGCTCACTTCTGGGGAACCACGGCAACGGCATCAATCTCCACAAGAAAATCGGGGTGTGCCAATGCCGAGACAAAGATACCGGTAATAACGGGTGGATTCGGACATAAGGATGTAAGATATTATGTGTAAACGGGAGATAAACCTTAGAACTAAATACCGGAGAAAACATAATGTCAAAAGAAAAAGGCCCGAAACGGAATATCCAAGAAATCATGCCGAACGCCGAGGAAGTGCAGCGAGAATTATCCAGCGCCAAATCAATGGATGATTTCTTTGGGAAGGAAGGTATCTTTTCTCGTCTGTTTGCGCACACGATCGAGGAGATGCTGGAAACGGAAATGAGCGAGCACCTGGGATATGAGCCGTATGAGGTCAAAGGCCGAAACACTGGCAACAGCCGCAACGGGCGATACCCGAAGAAATTGCGGACATCTTCCGGGGAAAGCACGATCCAGGTACCGCGCGATCGTAATGGTGAGTTCGAACCACAGGTGGTGAAAAAACAGGTCGCGAACACGAATGAATTGGAGAATAAGATCATCGGCATGTATGCCAAGGGCATGTCAGTGCGGGATATTCAAGCCACGCTGCAGGAACTATATGGGGTGGATGTTTCGCCCACGACTCTGAGTGCGATCACCGATAAGGTTTGGGAGTTGGTGGAGGATTGGCAAAACCGAGCGCTGGCCAGTCTGTATCCGATCGTCTATCTGGATGCGATCTATATCAAGCTGCGGCACGAGAGCAAAGTCGAGAATATTGCCGTGTATACGGTGCTGGGCGTGGATGTGGAAGGCCATCGGGACATTCTTGGGCACTGGGTCGGAGATGGCAATGAAAGCTCTAATTTCTGGCTGAGCGTGATCACGGATCTACAAAGCCGCGGGGTGAAAGATATTTTCATTGCCTGCATGGATGGCTTGAGCGGATTCAAGGAAGCACTCCTAGCCGTTTTTCCCAATACCCAGATCCAGCGCTGCATTATCCATCAAATTCGTAACAGCCTGAAGTATGTCACCTGGAACGATCGCAAGAAATTCATGACCGACCTGAAGGAGGTCTATCAAGCTGCCACTCGTGAAAGTGCTGAAGCCAACTTGCGCCAGCTCACTGAAAAATGGGGTGACAAATACGCTGTGGCCATCCGCTCCTGGCAAAACAACTGGGAAGATTTAGCCACTTATTTTGCATATCCCGCCGAGATCCGTCGCCTGATCTACACCACCAATTCGGTGGAAGGCTATCACCGCCAGTTGCGGAAAGTCACCAAATCCAAGAGCATTTTCCCGACCCCGGAATCGGCTCGCAAACTGCTGTTCCTTGCCAATCGTGATATCCTCAAAAAGTGGGCCATGCCGATTCAGAATTGGCCGCTGATCCTCAACCAACTGGTGATCCGTTTCGAGGGTCGCCTGGCTATCTAATCACTTTTTCGTTTACACAATGCTCTTGACACTCCTTTGCTAAACCAACTTTTCCGTTATAAGCCTTTGGGGACAATACCAATGCTGGTCTGTGTCCCGCTTGCTCATGCCCTGCTTGTGGATTGAACATAATCCAAACAATGTCACCGCTATCAGGAATATATGCCATAGGTTCACCAAACTTCGTTTCCTACAGCAAAACCTGTATCAACTTCATTATAAAGATTATCTTTTGTGATGCCTGCAAGCAATTCATCAAGTGTCCAACTTGGGACTGGAACTGGCGTAACAATAATTTTGCCTTTTACGATGCTGATTTCTACGAAAGAATCATTTTCCAATTGAGCGTCAACTGCAAAGGCTTTTGGTATTCGGAGGGCAAGACTATTGCCCCATTTCTGAACTTTTGTGAGCATAAGGTTATCTCCTGTCTGTGTCTACAACAAAGATACACCTTTTTGCTAGATTTTTCAAGTGCTTATTTTGCAAGGGGCGTGCCAACGGCTGGCGTTACCTGCTGGTGGGTGGGACGCGATAACGCCGCTTTGAAAAGCGTATCTTTTAATTCATCTCTTAGCCTTCTTATTGTAGTGTCGTTGCTATATCTAAATAATCCCCTAATGAGACCAGAATCAACTATATGGTTGTCTGTAAATCCGACACTCTGGTCTAGCGACATGAAAAGTTTTACAGACCCTATGAGTTGATTGAATTTTTCTACAAGGAATTGTTTTTGACGGTCGTCAGGGGCGCTTTGACTAAGGAAGTCTTTTAGCCCTTGAGTAGTGGTATTGTGTGCGCTCAACCAGATGTCCATGATTTTTCCCTTTCTTTATCGAATGTTGTCGGAGCGTTCTGCCCAACGGAATGCGTTACCCGCTGGTGGGTGGGACGCGATGAAGCTGGTGTACGGAATCGCTTTGAGCGTAGTGTACCTCCATTTTGGCGGGGCGAATCCCACCAGTCGGGTGCATGCTGTGTTAGGCGCGTGATTATCTATCATAAATACTTTCTAACGACATCTACACCATTTATTTTCTCTAATATAAATCCGTTCTTTTCATACATGGAATACGGTCCACGAAAATTGCCATATTCAGTTTGCGCCTTTACTCTCGGATATGCTTCAATGACCCGTACACCTTTTTCCCTTGCATCTTTTATTATTTTTCTGAGTAATTTTTGGGCTATTCCTTTTCGCCTATATTCTTTTTGAACCATAAAGCAGGCTATGGATATTATATTTTCACTCTCTTTAGAAGAGTCATTGTATTTAGGAAGCGCAGATTTCATATTAACATTGCACCAGCCGACCACTTTTCCGCCTTCATATGCCAAGTAACCTTTCATCCTGCCATTTTCAATGAGCCATTTTGCATATTCTTTTCTTACAGGACTCTTGCTGGCATATTCCTTGAGTCTGGGCGTGAAGGGACCCGTACAGTAACATCCTTTCCAGTCTTGATGATCTGCGAAGGCGCGGTTATCGAAGAAGTCAAACCAATCTGAAACATTCTCGTCTTTCAGCGCTTTGATAATCATGGCTATTTTTCTATCATATGCGCAAAGCGTCCGCCGTGGCGGGTGGGTGGGCGTGGACAAGATTTGGGTGCAGAAAAAACTCGAATTTCATAATTCGATGGCTTTGTCTATTTGCCTTAGAAAGACAACTATAAGTGGTCATAGACGTAGAAGATGTAATCTTGAGACGTTGTCTTGACTCCCAGATCGTTAAGTAATC
Organism: Chloroflexota bacterium; assembly: GCA_023484185.1. Next base: position 3,190 of record JAMDBC010000153.1, read on the forward strand.
TGAGAAGTTGCGCGCGATGATCTGTACCATGATTAACTACATGGAGAAGCACTTGCCACAGGATGAGATCTTTGTCTTCTCCATCTACGAACGGTTTTTCGAATAACATATCATCCCGCAATTTTGCAAGATAATCGCGCATGTTTTGCTCAACGCTGTCCCAGTGAGCACGAATGATTTTCCTATCGTCAAAATCAGCTGGACTAAACGGTTTTGGGTTTTCAACTCCTCGCAATCCGCTAAACCATGTATCATCAACGCTCATAAGATGAACGATTTGGTCTCGCACAGACCCATGAGAGTAGTCCACATGTTGCGTGAACTGTTTATAGGTTAGTGGAGTGACATAACTATCCCATATCTTGCGGTTCTCAGTGAAGTGATAGTCGTAGAAATGGCGAAAGGCGTTTGCATTCATGTCGTAAATTAATCCTTCCCTATGCCCGTAGTGGCACAACGATTGTTTATATGGTCAATCATAATTAGTTGCTTGAGTACGTCTCGTTCCAACGAAGCGCCTAACGGTTTGCGTTACCCGCGTGTGGGTGGGCGTGGACTCTGTTTGGGAGCAGGAAAAACTCGAAGCCAGAAAAATGCTTATAAATCGCGCAGACTCCCACACGTCGGGTGCACGCTTTGTTAGGCAACCTGCCCGCTTACCAGAACGACGGCAGAAAAAAGACGCCACCGCTAACACGCCCAACTTTTACACACAACTTTGATTTTGGCAATGACTAAAAATAGAACTTGCCCAAACGCCAACTAACCAAAAGCGATAATGAACCGAAACAAAATTGATTCAAAGGTTTGCTGACAAAATAAAAACCACAACTTACCAAAACGCCAAACAAGCAAAAGCCAACTTTGACCGAGGCGAAACAAACTGATTCAAAAACCTGCTTGCCAAATGAAAAACACCTTTTGCCAAAACCACAGCCCGATGCCAACAAGCCAATTTTGAGAACCTACAAAACCGACGACGAACAAAGCCAAAGAAAAGAACCTGCGCCAAACTGACTTGACCGAAAGAAAAGCCGATTAACCACAAGCGAAAATTAACCAGAACTTTGACCAACGGCAAAAACGAAAATTGAAAAGACAAAACTAAATTTGAAAACCCGACAACTTGAAAACCAGAAACAAAGTGAACGAAAACGAAAAACTTACCAAAACCACCGCTAAGAAGATTTGACCAAACCCCAAAAGTGAATTTGCTTTTTGAGACAAACTAAAAACCAAACTTGCGATTCAAAGATGGTTTTGCTTTTGCTCTTGGTTGCCTAACGGCCTGCGTTAGCCGCAAGTGGGCGGGACGCGGACACTGCTTGGAAGCAGGATTTTGCCGAAGTGTTGAAAACTGCCAAAAAACGCGGCGACTCCCACTTGTCGGCTGCACGCTGTGTTGGCACGCCTTTGACCTTAAGACTCGCCCGCCAATTTAAGAATACGTTGCCGTACTTCTGCGGAAACCCACATCCCTGATTCACTTAATTTCGTGACGTACAGTTCGATCTTATCAACCAAACCATGAGATTTTGCTTCCAATAAAACTTTCAGAGTTCCCCAAACTTGCAAATCTGCCACTTGTGCAGTGCGACGTGCAAGCATGTCATCAAGCAGGACGATGCGCTTCGGATTTTCCAGCGCCAAAGCCATTGCGGCTATTTCGCCTACACCCAAATCTAAGGCAAGCCATTCGGAGGGCATGGATTTTGGATTGACGACACGCAACCAGGGATAATCATCTGGATTGGGGACATCATAGCCTTTACTTCGCCCTGCCAATAATTCATTTTTGACAGCTTCGGGTGTCCAAACTTCGTCGAATAATTTTGGAAGCCAGTTTATGGCCCCGATTCGGTAAAGGTACAAAAGCGGCGAAGTATTGCTGATGGCTTTAAGCATGTGAGTTTTCTAAGTCATCAAGTTCAGCGGCTAGAGGGAAAACCTTGTAACGATTCAAGCTGAGCAAAAATTCGACTCTGGACATTCCTGCAAGTTCGGACGCACGTCCAGAAGAAAGTCTACCCATTTCAAACAACTTGACAGCCGCCAACATGCGAATTTCACGCCCAAAGGACTCGGCGTCCGTCTTTTCCGCAAGAAGCACCTTATCTGGAATTTCAATCGTAATTTGTTGGAGAGCCATTCTTACTCCTTGTTCCACCACTAATTTTACTCGTTTCGACTTCGATTTTTATTGCGGTTTTTGCATTGCACGGAGCGTGCCAACTAGGGGTTATACGGCGGCGGTATAACGGCTTATGGATGGTTTAGTGCTCGCCGCCTAACATCCTAAATCAATTAGGATGTTAGACCGCCATAGGTTAAAATAGGCTGAGTAACTGACCCATTTTAGCATGTGCAACGGAGAATCGGCAATGTCTGAAAAAACTGTATCCTCCCCGCAAAATTCCCGGAAACCCAAACCACACAGGCTGCTCGATCACGTCGGCGAGGCCCTGCGCGCATTTTATGGCGCGGCGGGCTGGCAGTTATAAAAGTCCGTTGAATGGTTGACGCTCAATGAAACAATGAAAAAACGGATGAAAATCTTCATCCGTTTTTGTTATCAAGTTATCTTTCTATCTTCGTCCGCCACGATCACCGCCGCGTCCACGGTCTCCGCCGCTTCGACCGCGATCGCCACCCCGGCCTCGATCCCCGTTGCCGGGTCGTGGGCCGCTCTTGCGGGCATCCTTCGCCAGCGCCTCTTCCACCGTCCAGCCTTCGAGCACGGCCTGACGTGAAAGTCGGATCTTGCCGGTCGGGTCAATCGCCGTCACCATCACGGTGATCTCGTCGCCCATCTTGACGATGTCTTCGACCTTCTCGACGCGTTCACTGTCAAGTTGGGAAATATGAACCATGCCATCCAGGCCGGGCAGGATCTCGACGAAGGCGCCGAAGTCCGCGATGCGCACAACCTTGCCGGTGTAGATATTGCCAACTACGGCAGATTCGCCCAGCGATTCGATTCGTTCCTGTGCAAGCTTGCCGCCTGCCGCATCGGTGGTGGCGATGTAAACAGTGCCGTCTTCCTGAATGTCGATCTTGGTTTTGGTCTCTTCCTGCAAAGCGCGGATATTCTTTCCGCCGGGGCCGATCAGCGCGCCAATCTTGTCCACCGGAATTTTCACGGTAATGATGCGCGGGGCGAACGGCGAAAGTTCGGCGCGCGGCTGGTCGAGCACGGCCAGCATTTTATCCATGATGAACATGCGCGCGATCTTTGCCTGTTCCAGCTACGAACGGTTTTTCGAATA
>JAMDBC010000192.1 GCA_023484185.1 Chloroflexota bacterium
AACGTGCGCACCGTGCTGTAGATGACCGTCACACCGATGGCGTTCAATGCCAGGATTGCGCCGTTCACCAATCCAAAGATCATCAGCTGGATCAGCAGGTCGCGGCAATTGACATTCTTCCCGCACCATGAACTCGTCACAGGCGCGGTGGGCACGGATGCGGCCTCCGGTTTCCGGACGGCCGTCCATTGCGCGCGGACATTTGCAACGCAATTAAATGCCCTTTCTCCATTTACCTCTATAAAGGAAATGCGCCCCGAAGCAGAAACGGGAGAATCGAATTTGCCGTCAATGGATACATTCGATACAGTGACCGAAAACGAATCGTCCGCGATGGGCGGAAGGGAGGCAGGCAAAACCACAAAATTGCAGGATTCGCCTTCCTGGCCTTTGTATGTATATATCAAAGATTGAAAGGTTGAACCGCGAATCCTGAAAACCAGGTCGATCACCAGTCCATCTGTCGTCACAGCATGAGCTTCCCATTGACCATCGTATGGACTGACATTCATTTTTGGAATGGGCGTGGGAGCTGAAGCCGCAGGGACACAGGCCGTTAAAAATAATACGGCGATAACAATAAAAAGAAACTTTAGGCGAGTCATGAGCGGAGTATAATACAGCCCAATTCGGACGGCCAATAAACGGTATATCCATCAATAGAATGAACCCAGATGGTCAGGACATCATCCATTACTTCCCGCAATATCAATATCCTCAGTAAAGGTTTAGTAATAGCGTTAGCTGGAATATTGGCCTTAACAGTACTGATACAGTCAAATCCTGGTATCAACTTGCCTGGCCGCGATTATGGGATATTTTCCTATATCGGCCAACAGATTTTGCTGGGGAAACTGCCGTACAAGGATGCCTGGGATCACAAACCTCCCGCCATTTTTTATTTTGATGCGCTTGGACTTTGGGTCGGCCATGGTTTGCGCTGGGGCATCTGGCTCATTGAGTTTATTTCACTGTTTGCAGCGATCTGGTATTCCTATATCTTAATAAAAAAGTTGTGGGGAGTTTTACCGGCTCTGTTCGGAACAGTCCTTTGGCTGTACGGTCTCAACATCACACTACAGGGTGGAAATTCGACCGAGGAATATCCGCTTCCGTTTCATTTTCTGGCCCTGCTTCTTTTTCTGGAACTCACTGAATCTCCAGAAAACCCCTGGGCTAACTTGTTGGTGGGACTGGCGTTTGGGGTCAGTTTTATGTTCAGGGCCAATAATGCAATGGTGGAAACTGCCATTGTTCTGACCCTGATAGCGCTGCAAGTCCTGCGCCGAAATTGCCACACCCTATTCAAACAATTGATCTGGATGGCAATTGGTGCGCTAGTACCCATTCTTGGCACAACAATTTATTTTTGGACACAACACTTATTCAATGAGATGTTCGCGGCTTCCATCCTGTACAACATAACCTACAGCGAAACAAAATTTGCCGGCACGCCCGCTATTGTCGCCGGATTCCAGATATTGGGAATTGTTGGATGGATCGGCCTGATAGGTTACATCATTGCATTGTTCTTGTTAATTCGGCAATGGCGGACCAAGCCATCAGCGATGTTGCTCCTGCTCGTGATTGGATGCCCTTTCGCAGTCAGTGTAAGCGACCCGGCGCAAAGGAACTATGCACATTACTTCATGAACTGGCTGCCTTTCATAGCGTTGCTTGGCGGATTGGTTATCCATACGATCCAAGGCAAATTGATTTCCAAGCTGCAAAATATGCGGATGGCCGAGCCTGTTCTTGTCGGTTCTACATTAGTACTCACCATCATCTTTTTTGTCGTCAGTGGCCAGGCGTTCCAATATTTGATATCTTTTACAAATGTGATCAAGCGCACCGACGTCGAGCGTATCTCCACGATTTCGACGTACGTGGAAGATAACACCAGTCCGCACGATCAGGTCATATTCTGGGGCGGTTTCCCCGGCGAGAACTTGATGGCGCGTCGAGCTTCCCCCACGGCTTATATTACCTATCCTCTATTGCTTGACTCAAATCTATCGGAGCAGTTCAGCGGCCAGTTCATGCGTGATCTCATGCAGAGTCGCCCCGTCCTGATCGTCGACATGGAATACACCAAAGCGCTTTCGCTGGATCCACAAAAAAGGGCGACCCAGCTTGCCGCCCATTTCGAATGGCCTTTTCTGCCGCCAAACATCAATGATGTACTAAAGTTCATCAACGATAATTATCATCTCGAAATTACATTTAAGAACGCAACTGTGTATCGTCTGAATGGAACACATTACCCATAGAAACATCCATGTCATAAAAGAGGATTTACGGTCGTACAAACGCCAAAGTTGAACCGCAAAGCCCGCCCAAAACATCCCACACCCCGCTTTATTGAAAAGATGCAAAACATAAAACAAAAAATTCACCAGCCTCGTTTTGTGACCGGTGTATTTTTTAAGTCAACCGCCGACTAATCGTTTGAACATGCGTGCTATAATCTCCTCAACCCAACTATCCAACTTTCAACCTTAAACCAAAAGAATGTCCTTCGCCCACCTCCACGTTCACACCGAATATTCCCTGCTCGACGGCTTCAGCAACATCAAGAAGCTGGTCAAGCGCGTCAAGGAAATGAACATGCCTGCCGTGGCCATCACGGACCACGGCACGATGTTCGGTGTGATCGATTTTTACAAGGCTGCCAGGGCCGAAGGCATCAAACCGATCATCGGCCTCGAAGCGTACATGGCGGCACGCGGCATGACCGACCGCGATTCCAAACTCGACAAAAAATCCCATCATCTGCTTTTGCTGGCGGAAAATGAGGCCGGATACAAGAACCTGCTCCAGATCGCGTCCGCCGCTCAATTGGAAGGCTTCTATTATTATCCCCGCATCGACCGGGACTTTTTGGCGGCTCACTCCGAAGGGCTAATCTGCACCTCGGGCTGTATGTCCGCCGAAATTCCGCGCGCGCTGCTCGACGATAACCCCGAAGAAGCCGTGCGCCGCATGAACTGGTATTACGACGTCTTCGGCCCGGACAGATTCTTCGTCGAACTGCAACAACATAATATTCCAGAGATCACAGATTTAAATCGCCGCCTGCTCGACATGGGCGTGCGCTATTCCGCAAAATATATCGCCACCAACGACGTGCATTACATCGATCAAGAAGATGCGCGTCTGCAGGATATTCTGCTGGCCATTCAAACCAACTCGCTGTTGAGCAATACCGAGCGCATGCGCATGACGGATGAGTCGTATTATCTGCGCGGCCCGGCAGAGATGAGTCAACTCTTCGCCGAAGTGCCTGAGTCACTGAGTAACACACTGCTCATCGCCGAGCGCTGCAATGTTGACCTCGGCTTCAAGGGGTATCACCTGCCCGATTTTGCAGTCCCAGAGGGATTCACCACCGATACTTATTTGCGTCACCTTTGCGAAGAAGGAGCGAAGAGACGCTACGGGGAACGGGCCGGCAGTCAGGAAGTCCACGAAAGACTCGATTACGAGTTGGGCATAGTTCACAAGATGGGATTCGACGCCTACTTCCTGATCGTGTGGGACTTGTGTCGCTACGCTCTCGAAAATGGAATCTGGTACAACGCACGCGGATCGGCGGCTGGCTCGATCATCGCATACACGCTCAACATTACGCTGGTTGATCCCATCCAGCACGATCTCATCTTTGAACGTTTCCTCAATCCGGGCCGCATCTCGATGCCCGATATTGACCTCGACTTCCGCGACGACCGCCGCAGTGAGATGCTCGCATATTGCGCTGAAAAATATGGCGGCGACAAAGTGGCACAGATCATCACGTTCGGCACGATGGGCACGAAGGCCGCCCTGCGTGATGTGGCGCGCGTGATGGATATTCCTCTGCCCGAAGTGGACCGCGTTGCAAAACTCGTGCCTTTCGTTTCCGGCCGCGCAACTGCCATGACCGACGCGATGGAGATCACCGAGTTCAAGAAAATTTACGACACGACGCCGCACTTGCACGAACTGATCGACGTCGCCGCAAAAATGGAAGGCACCGTCCGCAATGCCGGGACGCACGCGGCAGGCGTGGTCATCTCCGACAAACCTTTGCTTGAATACCTGCCTCTGCACCGCCCGACCTCCGGTTCGGAAGAGACGCCCATCAAGACAGTGACACAATTTGAAATGGGCATCCTCGATTCGCTCGGCATGTTGAAGGTGGACTTCCTCGGCCTGATCACATTATCGGTAATGGCACGCGCCTGTGACATGATCGAGAAACGGCACGGCGTAAAATTCGACCTCGACAATATTCCGCTCAACGATGAGAAGTCGTTCGAGTTAATGGGCAACGGACAAACCGCGGGTGTCTTCCAGGTGGAAGGGGGAGGAATGACACGCTATCTGGTTCAGATGAAGCCGAAGACGCTGGATAACATCATTGCCATGGTAGCCCTCTATCGTCCCGGCCCGATGGCATTCATTCCCGATTACATTGCGCGCATGCACGGCGAGGCCGAAGTTGAATACCGGCATCCATCGCTCAAACCGATCTTTGAATCAACCTACGGCATTCCGGTTTATCAGGAACAGTTGATGCGCGCCGCTGTTGAGTTGGCGGGATACACGCCTTCTGAATCGGATGAATTGCGAAAAGCCATCTCGAAGAAAAAGAAAGAAGACATCGAGAAGCACCGCAAAAAATTCGTGGACGGCGCGACCAAGAACGGCATGGTCAAAGATATTGCCGAAAGCATTTATTCAGACTGGGAAGAATTCGCGCGTTACGGGTTCAATAAAAGTCATGCAGCAGATTACGGCGTGATCGCGGTGCAGACAGCCTATCTCAAAACGCATTACACCGCCGAATACATGACGGCTTTGCTTTCGGCCTCGGCGGGCATCACGGAAAAGGTTGCATATTATGTAGCCGATGCGCGCACGATGGGCGTGCCCGTGCTCTCGCCGGACATCAACTTCTCCGTCTGGGATTTTGAGATCGAAGATGCTCCCGTAGGTCACGTTTTAAACGTGACCTACACTCCAGAGCAAACCCAACCACAAATCCGCTTTGGACTCGGCGCGATCAAGAACGTAGGGCAGAACGCGGTGGAATTAATTGTCAAAGCACGCAAGGATGGAAAATTTATTGACCTCAACGATTTCGCGCGCCGCGTCGATCTGCGCTCGGTTGGCAAACGCTCGCTCGAATGTTTGATCAAAGTCGGTGCAATGGATTCGTTCGGCAACCGCGCCGCGTTGTTGGCCTCGCTCGACCGCATCGCCGCAATAAGCAGTAATCATTTCCGCGCCGCCGAAGCCGGACAAATGTCGCTGTTCGGAACGAGCACTGGCGTCGTCGAAGAAATCCATTTACCCGATGTGAAAAATGTCGATAAGCGCGAAATGCTCAACTGGGAGCGCGAGTTGATCGGCCTCTACATTTCCGACCATCCGCTCACGCCGTATCAGGCCCAGCTTGCAACGATCGTCAGTTATTTTTCGGGACAGCTCGGCGAAGCGCAGCACGAAGAAAAAGTGCGCGTGGCCGGGCTGGTCACCAGCGTCCGCCCGTATCAAACCAAAGCGGGCAAGCCGATGGGCTTCGTCACGCTCGAAGATATTCAAGGCAACATGGACCTCGTGCTCTTCCCGCGCACATGGAAAGATTATCAAGCCGTGCTGACCGTTGGACAGATCGTCATCATCGAAGGCAAGATCGACGCGCAGTCCACGCCGCCAAAAATTTTGGTGGATGCTGTGCGGACTGAATTAAAAATGTTGGTTTCATTAGACGAAGCGACGCGTCCATCCGCGCCAGAAGCGGCTCCCGCTTCAAAAGCCATGCCGCGTCCCGTGCCTCAACCCGCAAGTCGGACTGCAAGTCCGACCTACAACAAACCTGCGCGACAAGTTGCCGAAGCGCCCGCGACTTATGCGGCAAAGCCCGCCCCCGCCGAAGAGTGGAACGACAACACCATGCCACCTCCGCCGGATAATTTCCCTGATGACTGGCAGCCGTCGTTTGAGAACGAGATCATCGCCGCGCGGCCAGAGCCGAAGGTTGACAACAAACCTGTCGCACCGAGAGATTTGGTGGAAAAGGCCAAAGCCGAATCAGAAGTCGAAGAACGGGAGCCGGTTGAAGGTGCGCGTGAGGCGCTGAGTCAGGACCTGGTCGTGACTCACGTCGAGCCGCGTCCGATAGCGAACTCATCGCGTATGCCTCCGTCGCTGTATGTCCCGCTTGCGAAGGAAGAGAACGACCAGAAGCATCCGCCGAAGCAGATCACGGTTCTGCTGAGGTCAACGGGCGATCACGAGCGCGATAAGCGCCGCATCAAAACCATTTACGGCACGCTGATCTCTTTCCACGGCCGCGATAAATTTTCGTTCCAGATCTTCGAGAACGGCAAGGGCTATCTGATGGACTTCCCCGGCGAGTCGACGCGCGTCTGCCCCGAAATGCTGGCGCTTTGCAGAACGG
>JAMDBC010000134.1:0-5630 GCA_023484185.1 Chloroflexota bacterium
TTGACCTCGGTGCGCGGTTTGAGTCCTAGGAACATGCGGTCGTATTCGTCAGCTTCGATGACGAAGGGCGCGCCTCTTCCGGCGCGGGCATTGACGCCGTAGTTGCTCATCACGCCGCCGACGATGAAAGATGGGTCGCGTCCAAGTTCCGAGAGCGTGAAGGCGATCATGGCAGTCGTCGTGGTTTTGCCGTGCGTTCCCGCCACGGCGATGCCGGTTTTGTTTTCCATCAGCTTGCCGAGAAAGTCAGCGCGCTTGTAGACTGGAATGCCTGCTTGATACGCGGCGATCACTTCCACGTTGTCATCAGGGATGGCGGAGGAGCGCACGACCCATTCTGCACCCTGAACGTTGCGCGGATGGTGGCCGATGTAAATTGTCAGGCCGGCCGCTTGCAGGTCCGTGGCGAACGAACTAATGGCACGGTCCGATCCTGTGACGGTGTATCCGCTTTCGTTCAGGAGGCGGGCGATGGCGGAAAGTCCGCTGCCGCCGATGCCGATGAAATGTACATGTGTCATGTCGGTATCCAGTATCCAGTGTTCAATATTCAGTAGTCGGTAACCAGTCATCAGTTTAGATGTAAACCACGATCACAAAAATAAACGAAAGAATCACAGCGAAATAAATGCCCGGAATGCCGAGGAGATGTGGCGGCATGTAGGTCATCATGGCAGTGATGGTGTTGGTTAGTTCTGCAGGTGGTGCGCTGATGATGTTGGGAAAGGGATAATTTGCATCGTTGATATAAAACAGCAGAGTCCCGGCGATGAAATAACCATTCAGCGCGCCCAGAAATGCGCCGAATAACGCATCCTGCAGGCGCTCTCGATTTGCTTTGGACGCCAGGCGCGGGATAACGGCCACAGTCTGGTAGCCAAAAAATACGAGCGCAAGCAGAATGATCGTGCGTATCCAGAACAAACCCGTCAGATCGGTCATGTCTCTGACCAGTGGGATATACTGCTTCAAAACCAGGTTTAGCGCCAGCGCCAGGATCATACTGAAAGCCACCAGCAATTCCTTGGCCCAGCCGCGCAACATGCCGATTACGGCGAATACCATCACATACATCCAGAAAATATAAATGATGTTCATCATGGGCGCTTTCCTCCAAGTGCGAGCAATTGCCTGGCGATATTCTGTGCGGCTTGCGGTTGCGCCAGCGATCTCATTGCGGCGCTCATCGCTTCGCGTTTCGACGGATTAACAAGCAGGTCTTTTACCACCATCAATAATTCATCCTGCAAACGTTCGTCTTTCACGATGACCGCCGCGCCGCGTTCGGCGAGATAATCAGCATTGACTTTTTGATATCGCCACGAGTGCGGATAAGGCACAAGAATGGCGGGCAGTCCGAAGAATGGAAATTCTCCCAGCGTGGATGCGCCCGCGCGTGACACAACCAAATCTGCAGACGCCAGCGCCGCGCCCATTTCTTCGTGCAAATAAGGGAAGACGTGATAGCGCCTCTTTTGTCCGGATGTTAGACCGGCGTGGGTTGATTGGGCAGTTTCCCAATCTGATTGTCCCGTGATGTGCACGACTTGCGTTGTCTCCAACAGGGTGGGCAAATGGGGCAGGATAGCTAGGTTGATCGAGTGGGCGCCCTTGCTTCCGCCGTAGATCAACAGGACAGGCAGATCTTCTTTAAGAAGTCCGAGTGTGCGACGCGCATCGGAGCGGGTCCACGCTTCGAGGTCCGCGCGCAGTGGATAGCCAGTCACGGTTACTTTTTTGGAAAAGTACTTTTGCGAGTCCGCCGCGCTGACCGCGATGCAGTCTGCAAAACGCGCCAGGGATTTCAAAGCCAGTCCCGGTTCGATATCGGGCACAAAGAGCAGGGTGGGAATGTTGCGTCCGGCAAAAGCCATAGGCCCGGCCACAAAACCTCCGGTGAAGAACAAAACGTCCGGTTTGAATTCGCGCAGGATCTTTTGCGAAGCGACTACACCACGAGCGAGTTGGGTGATATTGCGCGGCAAGGCTCGCAGGCCCACGCCATGCAGGCCCCCGGCTGGAATGGTAGAGAACGGAATGCGTTCCCGTTTCACGAGTTCAGCTTCCATGCCGCTTTCTCCTCCGACCCAAAGCAGTTCCAGGTTGAAGGTTGATGGTTGATGGCTTAAACCTTCAACCTTTGAACCTTCAACTTTCAACTGTTTAAGAACGGCCAGGGCGGGATATACGCCGCCGCCGGTCCCGCCCGCGCAGATCAATAACCGCACTGTATGACCTCCATTCTTCTTCGTTTGTTGTACCCTCACCCTGCTGGCGAGAGATGTTTATCAGGATCCCCAGCGCTGCCAGCGTTGAAACCAGATTTGAACCTCCGGCACTGACGAACGGCAGGGCATTGCCTGCGAACGGCAAAAGTCCAACCATGACAGCCATGTTGATTATCGCTTCAAGACCAATCCAGACTACCAGTCCGGTGGCAAGCATCGTGCCAAGCATGTCGGGAGCACGGCGGGCAATGACCAACCCGCGCCAAATCAGCATGGCGTACAAGCCGACCAAAAATAGCGCGCCGACCAAACCAAGCTCTTCCACGATAACGGCAAAAATGCTGTCCGTTGGCGGGACCGGTAAACTTGTTAATTTGACCTGGCCGCGTCCGATGCTGACGCCAAACAAGCCGCCATTCACAATTGCTTCGAATGAACGCTGAACATGATACGAAGCCGATGTCAGGTCCTTCAGTCCGGAAATAAAATCAAGCACACGTTGATGGCCGGTCGGGCTGATCTGAACCACAAGCCAGCCGGCCACGAGCGCCACGATCAGCAGGACAAAAATTTGTTTCAGATCGCCGCCGGCCAGGAAGAACAACAGGCCGCCTATAATGAAAACCGTTGCCGCCGCGCTCAGGTCCGGTTGCAGATAGATCAAGCCGCCGATCAACCCAAGGATGACGCCCAGTGGGATCAATCCAAGAGTGATATCGTGCAGGAGATCCCGCTTGGCATACAACCAGACCGAGAGATATAAAATCGTAACCACCTTCGCCATTTCGGATGGTTGGTACGAACCCTGATACAGAGTGCGCGCCGCGCCGAGACGAATTTCCTGGAGCAATAATACGCTGACCAGCAGGAGAACCGTCAAACCCATGGCGGGCACGATCAACCTGCGCCAGTGATGATAATCAAGACGTGAGAGAAGAAAAGCGATCACCAGCCCAAGTCCCAGCCACAACAACTGACGCTGGAACATATAGGTGGGCGAATCATAATAAGTACGCGAGTAATCCCACGAAGCCGAATACATCATGATCAGCCCGAAGACGATCAGCGTAAAGATCGTCATCAGCAGCGGCGCGTCCATTCCATCCAATGGTCTGCGTTGCTTTGAGGCTGATTGCTTTTCAAAAGGGCGTTCGTTCATGATAGTTCCTGTACCCATGCTCTGAACTTTTCTCCTCGCTCTTCAAAATCCTTGAACTCGTCATAACTCGTGCCGCCCGGCGAAAGCAGGACAACATATCCCTTTTCAGCTATCACGGAAGCTTGGAAAACCGCGTCCTTAAGATTCTCACAAATGAGGACGCCGTATGGTCGGCCCCTTTCTGGTCCGAGCGCATTAAATATTTTTTCCGCAGCCTCCCCGAATAGTAGTACGTGATCTACCCGCCGACGAATCAATGCGGCTAGGTCATCCCAGGGTAAATTCTTGTCGCGGCCACCGAGCAGCAACACAATGGGTTCATTGAAGGCGCGGATGGCAGCCATCGTGCGTTCCGGCGTGGTCGCAATCGAGTCGTTATACCAGCGCACGCCGCGCAATTCACGGACGATTTCAAGACGATGCGGTACACCGCGGAATTCTTCGGCGGCAGTCAGCATGGCATCCAGCGGGAGTCCCGCCGCGTGGCCGATGGCGAAGGCGGCCAATACATTGCTCACATTATGGTCGCCGCGCAATTTGACTTTTTCGCGCAGCATCAGCGGCATGTACGCAAATCCATCGCGCAGACTGAGCAAGCCATCATGCAAATAGGCACCGTTTAAATCTTCGGGCAATTCATTCAAACTGAATGTGAACAATTTGCCTTTAGCCTTGCCTCGCAAATTCCATGCACCCGCATCGTCGCGGCCAAGCACGGCAATATCCTTCTCTGATTGAAATTCCAATATGCGTACCTTGGCCGCGGTGTAAGCTTCCATCGTGCCGTGACGATCGAGGTGGTTTGGCGTAATGTTTAAGATCGCGGCGATATTAGGCGAGATGGTCATTTGCTCAAGTTGGAAAGATGAAATTTCAAGGATGGCGAGATCGTCTGCTTTCATCTCGTCCACATAATTAATAAGCGGGTCGCCGATGTTGCCGCCAACAAACACGCGGTTTGAAGGTTGAAGGTTGGAAAGTTGCGAGTTGCTTTCAACCTTAAACTTATAACATTCAACAGCCATGTTGCCAACCAGTGTCGTAGTCGTCGTTTTGCCTGCCGAGCCTGTGATGCCGACCGTTTTACATGGAACAGCTTCCATGAAAATTTGTGTGTCGTTGGAAAGCTCGGTGCCGCGCTTGACGGCCTCGTTCACGATGCGGGGGGTGAGCGGCACGCCGCCGGAGAGAGCTAACACGTCAGCGTGATCGAGCAGTTCGAGCGGATGGCCGCCGACCGCCCATTTAATCGGCAGTCCACTCAAAGTCGCGCGTGCAGAAACGAGTCCGGACTCGGCGCGTTTGTCGCTGAGAGTCACAATCGCGCCATGTTTCATCAGCCAGCGCGCCAAAGCCACGCCTTGTCGGGCGGCTCCCAAAATGACGACGCGCGTGCCGGTCCAGTTTCTCATCGTTTATACCAACGCGAGTCCAACGCCAATCATGGCGGCCATCAGACCGATCAGCCAGAATCTTTGCACAACCTGCGTTTCGCTCCAGCCGAGCAGTTCAAAATGCAGATGAATGGGCGCCATCTTGAAGAAGCGTTTGCCTTTTGTCAGCTTGAAATAAGCAACCTGGATCACAACGCTCAATACTTCGCTGACCGGAATGATGGCGATGATGGGCAGAACCACCCATTGACTGGTCATCAAAGCCACCACGGCCAATGTTGCACCGAGGGCAAGTGAGCCGGTATCGCCCATAAATAATTCCGCCGGATGGACGTTGAACCACAGGAAGCCGAATAAGGCGCCGACCACTGTGAAGCAAAATCGCGCCAGATAGAACTGTCCCTGGTTGAGCGAGATCATGCCATACGCTGCGAAGGCTGTGGCCGCGATCAAACCGGCGAGACCATCCAAACCGTCGGTGAAGTTGACTGCGTTTGACATGCTGACGATGATGAAGGCCGCCACCGGCACATACCACCAGCCCAATTCAAAGAAGCCTTTGATACCGGGAATGAACAGATCCGGTACACCCAGCATATATTTCAAGACCCAGGCGGTGCCAAGGCTGAAAAGAACTTGAAACAGAAATTTCGTGCGGGCGCGCATCCCTTCGCCTTTGCGTTCGCCTCGAATGCCCTGCCAGTCGTCCACCGCGCCAAGTATTGCAAAGGCACACATTACGATCATCGGCACCAGCACGGAGCGCCCAAGGCCGCTTTG
The DNA here is from genome assembly GCA_023484185.1 of Chloroflexota bacterium. The sequence continues at coordinate 5,562 of JAMDBC010000134.1, forward strand.
TATGAAGCCGATCAAGGCTACCGCGTTGAGCAGGAATGTCAATAACAACCCGGCCATCATGATGTGAAG
>JAMDBC010000134.1:5640-6295 GCA_023484185.1 Chloroflexota bacterium
TCAAAGATAAAGCGGCCTGTTTCATGAGCATTCCTCCATGGCGGCGATGATGCGATCCATGCGCAGACCGTGTGATCCTTTTAGGAGCGCCGCGTCCTGTGACGATAAATTCCTTTTTAGCCAATCGATCACGGGGCCAATCTCTTCAAACTCAATAATCTTGGATGCCTTCATGCCTGTGCGGCGGGCAGCCTCGGCATACATGTGCGCACGCGGGCCGAGGGTGATCAACAGGTCCGCGACCTGCGCGGCGCGCAGGCCGACCATCTCATGCCCTTGCCGTTCATAGGGCCCCAGTTCGAGCATGTCGCCCAGCACGGCAATCTTGCGCTGGCCTTCGAGTTCACTCAATAAATTAAGCGAAGCCATCATGGATTCGGGAGAAGCATTGTACGTATCATCCAACATCAGCGCGCCCGATTCAGAACGAACCGCCACCAGACGCAATTGAGAATGCCCTCGTCGCAAACCGCTGATGATTTCGTGCCAGTTCAAACCTTCCACCAACCCGACCGCCGCGGCGCGCAATGCGGTTTCCACCGAGTGCCGTCCGATCATTGGAATGTGCAAGTGCATCGTTTCAGATTTGTAGTGTAAACGGAAGCGAATGCCGTTCAGGCCAAGACCTTCGACGCCATCGGCCCACAAGTCGGCT
>JAMDBC010000044.1 GCA_023484185.1 Chloroflexota bacterium
AGAATCAATCCAAACTACATGCCATGGAAATCCTACCGTCACATGGCCGATGATGAACTACGCGCGGTTTACATGTACTTGATGTCTCTGCCACCCAAAGACTTTGGCAATAGATAACGAATGGTTGGTTATGGAACAACCAATATCAGCAAACTGCTACAACCCCAGATAAGCGGCACGTACATGTTCGTTTTTAGCCAGTTGGCGGGCAGGTCCTTCCAGGTCGATCTTTCCTTCAGCCAGCACGAAGCCATAATCGCTGATGGCAAGTGCCATTTGCACATTTTGCTCAACCAACAGGATCGTGATTTTGAGTTCACGCAATTGCTTAAGGTTCTCAAATAATTGGAGCGCGAGCAGAGGCGCCAAACCGAGCGACAGCTCGTCAATCAAGAGAACTTTCGGGTCGGCCATGATCCCGCGGGCCACCGCCAGCATTTGCTGTTCGCCCCCGCTCAATGTGCCGGCATTTTGTCTGCTCCGCTCCTTCAAACGCGGGAACATTTCGTAAACCCTTTCGAGATTGTTGTTCATTTTAAGGCGCGCTCTTGGAATGGTTGCTCCCATTTCAAGATTTTCATAAACAGTCATGTCTGTAAAGAGTTGCCGGCCCTCGGGAACCAGCACCAATCCCATGTCGGCTTTGGTATAAGCAGGCAGGCGGCTGACATCCTGACCTTCGAACCAGATGGAACCATTCCACGGACGAAGCTGCCCCATTACGGTCCTGAGTAAAGTTGTTTTGCCGGCTCCGTTTCCTCCGACCAGACAGGTCAGTTTGCCCTCCTGCAAATTTAACGAGGCTCCCCACAGGATTTGAACTTCCCCATAACCAGAAGCGATGTCTCGCACTTCGAGGATGCTCATGGTTATCCCTCCTCAAGCAGTTGGTTGGCAAGATTGGAATCTCCGAGGTAAGCCTCGATCACGCGCGGATCGTTGGTGATTTCATTCGGAGTTCCATCTGCAATTTGCTCGCCGTAATCCAAAACAATAATACGGTCGGAAATATTCATCATGGCCTTCATCAGATGCTCGATCATAATAATGGTGATGCCCTGCTCGCGTATTTTGTGGACGGTTTGAATCATTCCATCGATCTCGGATGAATTCAATCCGGCCAATACTTCATCGAGGAGGATGAGATATGGATGTGAAGCTAAAGCCCGAGCCATCTCCAAGCGCTTCTTTTGCGCGACATTGAGGCTGCTCGCCATTTGATCAGCGCGGTTATCCAACCCGACAAATTCCATTACTTCATCTGCGATGCTTGCGGCTTTACTCAAGTTATGATTTTCGCGTCCGAAGCATGCGCCGACCATAACATTTTCGCGAACGGTCAACTCATTCAGTGGTCGGACAATCTGATGAGTGCGCGCCATGCCCATGTGGGCATGGTCATACGATTTCATACCGGTCACATCCTTGTCCCGAAAAATGATGCGGCCAACTTCCGGACGATAAACACCGTTGATGACATTGAAGAGAGTGGTCTTTCCGGCGCCGTTCGGACCAATTAAACCCAGAATCTGCCCTTGGGGAAGATCGAACGTGACTTGAGTTAGAGCCTGTAGCCCGCCGAATCGTTTAGTGAGACCTTGAACAGAAAGCAGCACCGTCATGCCAGCACCTTCCTCAGTATAGGAGCACGCCTTCGCAGCCAGCCAACCGCACCAGCGGGAATGAAGAGCACGATCACTAACAGCAATACGCCTGCAACCGAGAGTTGAATGTTTTTGAATAAAGGATTGGTCAATAGAAAATACCGCAAGCCCTCGTATCCGGCCGCGCCCAGGATTGGACCAAGAACGCTTCCCTGCCCGCCCAGCATGACGACCACCAGCATTTCAATCGAATAGTCCAAGCGAAAAGCATCACCCGGCTCGATGTTGCCATTTTTGAAGAAGAACAAAGTGCCAATAATGCCGGGCAGAATAGCTGAAAGAACGAATGCCCAGGTTTTGGCATCCGGAGTAACCACGCCTATCACTTCGGCGGCATCTTCATCTTCGCGGATAGCCATCAGTCCCAAACCGAACTTACTATTCTTGATCGCGGAATTGAGGATTACGGCCAAAAGAGCCAGGACTAAAACGACATAGTAGGTCATCCACAAGGCATTGGCCGCTCCGCCGTAGTTGCTGTAAACCTTAAAATTAAGGGTCATCCCGATCGGTCCCCCGAAAGGATCGAAGTTATTGATAAATGCCCGGACGGCTTCGTTGATGCCGATGGTCGCGAGAGCAAAGTATGCACCGCGCAATCTAAGAATGGCTTTGCCCAATAGAAAAGCCAGAAGTGCGGAAGTTAATCCTCCAGCTAAAGCTGCACTCCACAGCGGCCAACCTTGAGCGCTAATCAGATACAATCCTACATACCCTCCCAACCCAAAGAAGACCACGTGTCCAAAACTTACGTAGCCTGTGAAACCCAGCAGGATATTCAAACTGGCGGCCAGCACGATCACCTGCAGGATAATAAAAATGGATTCACGTGAGGATGGGCTGTGACCCACGATTGGCCCAATCCCCAATGCAATCACTGCCAAGAGGCTGACCCAGAGTCCGGTGCTTTTAAGTTGCTTCATTTCTTTGCTCCAAATAAGCCTGTGGGACGTACAAGCAGGATAATTACGAAGAGGATGAATTCCAACACGGGGACCCAACTATTGGGTAGGATGATCGGGATCAGACCTTCCATAACACCCAGGATCAAGCCTCCCGCCAAAGCTCCCAACGGATTTCCCAAGCCACCCATCACCACAATCACGAAACTCTTTAGTTGATAAGCGTTCCCAGCCAGGATGGTAAACGGGAAGAACGTCGCGATCAATCCTCCTGAAACGGCAGCCAGCAGTGTGCCAAGTCCAAAACTGAGCGCTAGGACGCGAGATGAGGGAATGCCCATCAGTTCAGCCGCGGCACGGTTATTAGCCACTGCCCGGATGTTCTTGCCGGGACGAGTGCGATAGAGAAAAAAGTATAACCCACCCGTGACGACAGTTGCAACGACAGCAGCCACCAAACGCGTACCTTGAACTGTCAAGTCGCCGCTTCCGATGCTTCCCAATGTGAAGTCGACGTTACGCGGCGTCGTGCTGAATGCTGCTGTCCCCAAGCCGATCATGATCATGTTGACTGCGTAAGTCGCCAGAAGCGTGGAAAGAGGCGGGGCGGACAGCACACGATGGATGGCAATATAATAAATTGCGATTCCGCCGATAAGTCCGATCAAGGCAATCAAGATCAGGGAGATGTAAGGATTTAAACCAATGGAACTGAACAAAAGATAAACCCCAAACATGCCCAGCGCCATGAGCGGTGCGTGCGCCAGGTTGATCACATCCATAACTCCCCAGATCAGACTCAGCCCCATGGCGGCAATTCCATACACAAAGCCGATCAGCAAGCCATCGATCAATGAAGCTATAAGAAGATTTCCCATGCGGATTCTCCCGTGAGTTCGAAACCAGATGGAAAAGTCCCTGCAAACGTTCAGCGCGCCTACAGGGACTTTCCAGATGTAAGAAATTACGGGATGGGATAAAGCGCGGGGGCAGTTGCGCCTTCAGCGGGCCAGACAATCTGTTTCACCAGATTTCCGCTCGCATCTTTTTGCCATTGTGCGTAGACCATGTCGTGGCCGATCTGCAGGCCGTGACTCGCAGCGCTGGCATCGAACTTGATGTGACCGTAGAAGGTCAGGATGTCCATCTTATCGAGAGCCGCTGTAATGGCTGCGCTATCCAGCGAACCGGCGTCCTCGATGGCCTTCTGCAAGATCAAACCGGCAATATAACCGCCAGCCGAATGGTAAGTCGGGTTTTCATTGTAGGCTGCTTTGTAAGCGCTGGTGAAATCAGAACCTGCAGGGCCATACCAGGTCAGGCCGGCCTTCTGGGCAGAAGCCTGTGTGAAGTTGACTTGTGGTTCCCATTGGCTGGGTCCAACTATACCGAGTGCGGCGCCACCTAACTGGGAGAACTTATCTTCCAGCGGAGCGACCAGTAATGCCACATACTTGGCGCCAATCTTCTTTTCGAAGAGTTGTTTGGCGAACGTGCTGCCATCCTGGAAGTGACCGCCACCCATGACCGCATCCGGTGCGGCAGCCTGGATCTTATTAATCAAGGCAGAGAAATCGGTCGTAGCCGGATCGTAACCTTCAAAGAGAACGACGTTATAGCCTTTGCCTTCCGCATACGTTTTCAGCGCTTTGACAACGCTGGTCGAGAAGCTGTCTGTAGAGTAGGCAACTGCTATCTTCTTGGCAGTGGGATCAGTCTTTGCCAACAGATCCAAAGCGCCGGTCAGGTAATGACTGGCAGGAGTATATGCCTGGTAAACCAGCGTATACCCCTTCTTATAGGTGCTGTCATCTGCCGCGCCGGTGGTGATCATGATCTTGTTGTACTGCTGGGCGATCACAGCGGCGGCGGCAGCCAGCCCGCTCGAATACGGGCTGATCAGAAAGTCGGCGTTATCTTCCGTTGCCAGCTTGGTGTACAGTTGCTGCACGCGATCTTTATTGGACTCGTCATCGTAGGTCTGTGCCTTAAAAGTGACTACCGTACCATCAGCCAACTTAACCCCTCCGGCTTTGTTGACTTGATCCATCCATAGCTTGAGACCGTTATACTGTCGCGTCGATTCGACATTCAGCGAGCCGGTCTGCGAAGAAGTGAATCCAATGGTGACGGTCTTCGCGGCTGGCTGTGCGGGCGCGGTTGTTGCTGCCGGCGCTTGAGTCGCCGCCGGTTGCGGCTGCGGCGCAGCAGTCGGGGTCGCTTGCGGACCGCAAGCGGTGATTGCCATGCTTCCCAGAACGAGCAGGCTAAGTAATACGAACAGTGAGCGTTTCATCTGAACTCCTCCAATGGAATGTTTGGGATGCAAATTGAACATTGTGTTGTACTGGAATTGAGATCGTTGGGCCAACCTCCCGGATGCAGTGTCATCAGATTTATTTCCCGCATCCTCTAGTCATTATATTTGCTTTGTCGAAACATTTCCTAAAAAAGAAGTGGATTGTATAAAAAATTCGTAAATAACCGCTTAACCCTCGAAGCGATAGCCGATGCCATGTTCGGTGTGCAAATATCGCGGATGTAACGGATCATCCTCGATCTTTTGGCGCAGGCGGCCAATATAAACCCGCAGATATTCGGACTCATCGCCATATTCTGGCCCCCAGACGTGTTGCAGGATGGCGCGATGCATCAAGACTTTTCCTGCATAATGCATCAAGTAGATGAGCAAGTTGTATTCGGTTGGGGTAAGCTCAATCGCCTGCCCGTGAATGGTCACGCGATGATTGGCGAGTTCAGCGGAGATATCGCCGCGTACAATCCGCTCGTCAGTTGAATTTGGCTCTGACCAGTGCGAGCGCCTCAGCACTGCCTTGATGCGGCCCAATAGCTCACCAACACCGAAGGGCTTGGTCAGATAATCATCAACTCCCATGTCAAAGGCATGTACTTTATCGGTTTCTTCTCCCAGTGCGGTCAAAATGATGATCGGCACGTTTGAGCTTTGGCGAATGCGCCTGGTTGTCTCGAGACCGTCTTGATGCGGCATCATGATGTCCAGAATGACCAGGTCAACCGGCGAGGTATTGAATACCGCCATCGCCTCCAGGCCATTGGCAGCGGTCAGGACTTGATATCCGCGCACTTCCAAATTGCGGCGGACAAAATCCCGCAATGGCTTTTCATCATCAACAACTAGGACTTTAATTGCATTCATGGCACGTGTTATTCCTGCTGACCATAATATGATTCATGCGCTTTGGCTTTTTCATTGAGCGGGATAAGGAACGCAATGCAAGCGCCAACCTCCTGGGATTCCACCCAAACCTTACCGCCGTGTGCCCGGACAAAACCCTGACAAATCGCCAGCCCCAATCCCGCGCCGCTGGCGAGGCGTGTCAAACTGTTGTCCACTCGATAAAAACTTTCGAAAATACGTTTGCTCTCTTCAGGCGGAATTCCCGGGCCGTCATCAGAAACGCGAAAGATAAGATTATCCTGCTGCTGGGTGACATCCACGCGGATAGTCGCCTCGGGGCCTGCATATTTGATCGCATTTTCAATTAGATTTCGGAGGATGGTTTCCAGCCGAGGCGGGTCGCCAAATAACGGATGCAAATTCGGTTCGATCCGGACCTCGAAGTGGTTACCCGTTTGAAGTCGGGCTTGCTTCGCCGCCTGCTGGATGATCTGCTCGAGATGGCATTCTTCACGCACGAGTTGTAAGGTTTGGGTGGAATCC
>JAMDBC010000011.1:0-3599 GCA_023484185.1 Chloroflexota bacterium
TCAAGCCTTCGCCAGAGAGAAGATATTTTTGAAATTCTTCACTGGCTTTTCCCAAGTCATGCAGTAAACCAAGTATCTCGCCGCTTTTTTGCAATCCGATTTTGCTGGCAAATTGCCCCGCAAGTGTGGATGCTGTTGTAAGATGCTCCCAAAGAAATTGAGGTTCTTTGTGATCTTTGTCTTTGCCTCGAAAGTGTGCAAAAAGTTCTTTTTTCACTTCCATCACCCGATACACCTCCGCCATCTTCCTTGTCTCGCGCACCAGCGCCTCCCTCAACTCCTTCGGCTCCACCACCTCGCAATCCGCGCCCCAGGAACGTACCCACGGGACGAGATCAAGCGTATCGGCCACCTGGACTTCCCACAACAGGGCCTTGGGATCGTCTGGATCGGGCCGCGTTTGCTGGGAAGGATGCCAGCGCGTTTCCAACACGCGCGTTTTGGCTGTGCCAGACCTAAAGCGCAGAACCACTCGAATTGTCTCCTCGCCCGTCACGATGCTCCAGGCGTTGCGGAGGATCTCCAGCCCGGGAAAATCGGGTGGGATGGAATAATCTTCTTTGGTCAGGCGGATGGATTCGACCCGCTCCAGTTTGTAGGCGCGCCGATCGTTCACGATGGAACTGTGTCCGATCAGGTATGTGGTAAATCCGATGGGGGAGGGTTCGAGAAGATAGGTGGAAAAGACGGTTTGAAAAGATTTCTTCGCGTTCAGCGGCTTGTACGCGATCTCGATCTTCTTCCGATAGATATAGCCCCGTACCACGTCGCGGAAGATCGGCTGATAGTTTTCCTGTATGGGTCTCTGCGCCAGTTCGCGGGCGGCTTGCTCGATCTCGTCTCCTACGCCCGCGTCCGCTTTGAGGACACTTGCCAGTTTGAGCAGGGCGGTTTCGGCGGGTTCATTGCGCTTGTCCTGTTGTTTGACCAGCAGGCGTGCCCCCAAATACAAAGTGACTGCTTCTTCTGGGGAAAGGTCAAAGGAACGCAGGCGCGACTCTTTGAGAGCCAGTGGGAACCAATACAAGCCGTCCTTGAGCGCCTTGCCCTGAAATTCCAGGTCGCGCAAATAGTTGTTGACTGTGCGCCGCTCCAGGTTGATCTCATCGGCGATCTCAGCTTCTGTCACGCCGCGGGCATTCCGCGTAAGCAGGAGGTGGATGCGATCCAATCTTTGTTGTCTGGCTGTATCGTCAATCCGTGGCATGGGATGTTCCTCTACCTTATTCTATTGGCCAGTTGGAAAATTACAAAGGTTTTTCTGCCGACTACTTTGCGAACCAGGAACGACCATCCCGTTCCGCCTTCTCATCCTTTTTTAGTTGGCGCAGATAATTGTTGACCGTGCGCCTCTGCCAGCCCAACTCCTCCGATATTTCCGATTCCCGAACGCCAAATCGCAATCGCTTGAGCAAACGACGCAACGCGCTTTCTTTATCCTCGCGTTCACCTTTCTGTAACCGGGCCATTCCGTGCCTCCTGAAAGTAGTTTGGTTACTTTCAGGATAGCCATGGCTTGGAAATTATTTTTCCAGATTCTGAATTTGATTTACCAGGTTATCCTCCACACGATTCAGTCCCAATAGGCGGGCGACGTGTCCCGCCTTCTTGCCTGGATGCTTCTCTATTTTACGATAGATTTGTTCCAAACGCTGGGTATTCTGCGGACGCGCCATGTTGCACCTCTGTAAAGTGGATTTCCTGGTTGAAAAGGGAAATGCGTTGGTAGCCGTTCACGGTTCTGGTGTCTTGCAGACAAAAGACATCTTTGAGGGAAGTGTAAGGTTTTGGCAAGGCAAATGGACGAACAAGCCTCGACTGGCAAACGCTGCCTCTTTGGTTACCCCCTCCGTCCCTTCGGGACGCCTGCGCCATTTTCTGTGAAAATGGGGGAACTGGATGGGGCTTTGATATAATTGAACATCATGTTTGAAAAAGAACAACAAACCATCGAAGCAAAAGTCCGCGCGTATTGCGCGCAGAACGATATTCCGCTCGCTGAATTGAAGTGGCAACCCATTCCCTTCTCCGGTGAGTGGGGTATCTCCACTTCCTTTTTTGCAACAGCCGCACTCGAAACGCGCGCCGGAAAAAAGATTCAGGTGCCCAAGCGCGCCCAGGAAATCGCCGAGCAGATCAAGGGCGCCGTCTTGAGCGTGTCGAAGGATCAGATTGGAAGCGTGGACGGCATCAGCCGCATCGAGGCGGTCAAGGGTTATCTCAATCTATATTTTTCGATGTCTGAATACGCGCGTCGAGTTATGGATGAAGTGCTCGCCTCCGGCCCAGACTTTGGGCGGGGCGCGCCAAAAAATGAGCGCGTCATGGTCGAGTACGCCCAGCCTAACACGCACCATTCATTTCATATCGGTCATGCGCGCAACACGATCCTGGGCGAAGTACTCGCACGGCTGGTTGAGTTCGCTGGCTTTGACACGATCCGCGCTTCCTATCCCGGCGACATCGGTCTGGGCGTGATCACCGTCTTATGGGCCTATGATAAATTTTACAAAGGCCAGGAACCTGCTGGCATCCACGAACGCGGACAATGGCTCTTAAAGATTTACGTCGAAGCCACGGCTTTGCTCGAGAAAAAAGAAAATGAAACGCCGCAAGAGACTGCCCAACGCGAAGCCTATGATGCCGAACGCCACGAGATGTACCGCAAATGGGACGCAGGTGACAAGTATGTGCGCGATCTATGGCTGAAGACGCGTGAGTGGAGTCTGGCTGAACTGCGCGACATCCTGCGCATACTGGATGTCAAAATGGACGTCTGGTTCTTTGAATCGGAAGTGGATGAACCGGCAAAAGAAATTGTGGAAGAGCTGGTCAAGAAAGGCATTGCCGATGACGAACGCCAGCAGGGCGGCGCGGTTATCGTGAAGATCGACGAAAAGCTTGGACTGACCAAAGAGAAATATCGCACCAATATCATTCTGCGTTCCGACGGCACAACGTTGTATCTCACAAAAGACCTGGCGCTCGCCAAGCAGAAGTTCGAGCAGTATCACGTGGACCGCTCGATCTATGTTGTGGATGTGCGCCAGTCCATGCACTTGCAACAAGCCTTTGCCATTCTAAAATTATGGGGCTTTCCGCAGGCAGAGAAGTGCTATCACCTCGGCTACGGCTTTGTGAGCCTGCCCGAAGGCGCAATGTCGGCGCGGCGCGGACGCGTGGTGCTGTTCAAGGATGTGATGGATGAAGCCATCCGGCGCGTGCTGGCTGTCGAATCAGAAAAAGCTCCCGAACTGAGCGAAGCGGAACGGAAAAAAGTCGCAGAGCAGATCGGGCTGGGTGCGCTGGTCTATTCGATGCTTTCGGTGGATAACAATCGCGACATCGTCTTCGATATTAATGAAGCGCTGTCATTTGACGGCCGCACGGGCCCGTATATCCAAAACGCGCATGTGCGGGCAAATTCGATCTTGAAGAAGGCAAAGACTTTAAACTTTGAACATTCAACCTTCGACTACGAATTGACATCGCACGAGATCCAGCTGATCGAATTGCTCTCGCGCTTTCCGCAGACAGTGCAACAGGCGGCCAATGAATATCGTCCGCTCGTGATGGCGGCATACGCCTACGATCTGGCG
>JAMDBC010000011.1:3609-6087 GCA_023484185.1 Chloroflexota bacterium
ATGAAGAAATTCGTTTGGCACGTCTTCGGCTGGTGGCGGCCGCAAAACAGACCATCGCCAACGCCTTGCGGTTGCTTGATATTCAAGCGCCAGAGGTCATGTGAGTTACAAGTTTGAAGGTTGGAAAGTTGCAAAGTTGAATTGCGACCCCAACCTTCAAACTTTCTAACCTATAAACTTTCAACAGGAGAAAAACATGCCAATCAAAATTATCATCATGGGCGCCGCGGGGCGCGATTTTCATAACTTCAACACATTCTTCCGCGGCAACAAGGATTACGAAGTCGTGGCCTTCACTGCGACCCAGATCCCGGACATCGAAGGACGCCTCTATCCCAAAGAACTGGCAGGTGACCTTTACCCGCAGGGAATCCCCATCCGGGCCGAGGACGAACTACCTGCGCTGATCAAGAAACACGGTGTGGAACAAGTTGTCTTCGCCTACTCGGATGTGCCTTACGAATACGTGATGCACAAAGCCGCGCTGGTCAACTCACTTGGTGCAGACTTCCGCTTAATGGGCACCAAGTACACGCAGGTTAAGTCCACCAAGCCTGTTGTGTCGGTCTGTGCCGTTCGGACGGGATCCGGTAAAAGTCAGACGACGAGGCGTGTGTCTCTTATCCTGCGTGAGATGGGATACAAAGTCGCGGCCATTCGTCATCCGATGCCTTACGGAAATCTTGTTGCTCAAGAAGTTCAGCGATTTGCAGATTACGATGACCTCGATGAATACGAAACGACCATTGAGGAGCGCGAGGAATACGAGCCGCACATTGACAACGGCGTGATCGTTTATGCAGGTGTGGACTACGAAAAGATTTTGCGCGCGGCTGAAAAAGAAGTGGATATTGTTCTGTGGGATGGCGGCAACAACGACTTCCCCTTCTATGTGTCTGATTATCAGATCGTGGTTGCTGACCCGCATCGCCCGGGACACGAGTCGAAATATTATCCCGGCGAGACCAACGTCCGCATGGCGGATGTGTTCGTCATCAATAAAGTTGACACCGCCGATCCCGATAATGTGATCGCAGTGCGTGAGAACCTGCACCGGCTCAACCCAAATGCGGTTGTGATCGAAGGCGCTTCACCGCTATTTGTTGACAACCCCGAAGCCATTCGCGGCAAGCGCGTGCTGGTGATCGAAGATGGCCCAACGCTGACACACGGCGAGATGGCTTACGGCGCCGGTTACGTTGCGGCTCGCCGCTTTGGCGCGGCTGAGATCGTTGACCCGCGACCATTCGCAGTCAAGTCCATTGCTGCGACTTATGTCAAATATCCAAAGACCGGACCGATCCTGCCAGCCATGGGTTATGGCGAAGCGCAGATGCGCGACCTGGAAGCCACCATTAATAAATCCGATGTGGATTTGGTCATTGTCGGTACACCGATTGATTTGACGCGCGTGATCAAGATCAAGAAGCCCTATCAGCGTGTGAGGTATGAATTGCAGGAGATCGGCCAGCCAACCTTGCAGGATTTGCTGATGAAGAAGTTTGGGAAGAAGAAATAGCGATATTCGAGATTCGGAAATCGATATTTGGAAGTCGGGTGATAAAATTCACCCGACTTCTTTTATATCTAAGCAAACAACTATATTTTCTTAAGTCATTTTCAGCCTGCTTTTTCTGCACTGGCCTATGCCGAATCAGGCAATTTAGCTCACTTAAGGGGCATATTTCATAAGTCTCAATTCCAAAAGCATAGGTTGCATGGGCCGGAATTATCACCTTTTGCATCTTGGTCATCTTATCACCTTGCCTTTGTTTAATTGCAATTGCGTTGTGGTGGTGGCAAATTATTGAAACCCTTTATAAGTTTTCAATCTCAGTGTAGGCAACTTCTTGGTTTATCATGTGTGATTACCTGTATTGGTTGATTGATTATGGCAAACAATCCGCTATAATCGCCACAACTTCTAAGGGAGTATCTATGGAAAAAGAAACTAAATTCTTCGACACCTTATTACCCACGCATCCAGATTTTCAACCGATCATTCAGGAGCTCAGGGAAAAATATGGGCTTTATGAAGTTTATCCAGACGACGAACCGATAGGCGCGTATCGCAGCGTTCAATTGCGCGCCAGGGAACTCCGGCAGGAAATGACCAGCGCAGAAAAAATTTTGTGGACTCGTTTGAGAGACTATCGTCTTGCTGGATTCAAGTTTCGCCGCCAGGCGCCGATAGGACATTTCATCGCAGATTTTTATTGCGCGGAATGCAGGTTGATTGTTGAGATTGACGGAGAGATACACGACTTGCAAATTGAACAAGATAAATTGCGAACCGAAGAAATGGAAAGCCTTGGCTATCGCGTCATTCGTTTTAGAAACGAACAAATTGAAAAAGATATCGAGTTCGTGCTCAAATCAATTTTGGAAGCCTGCCGACTTGAGGGCGAATCCCCTCTCCCAAGATTGGGAGAGGCCGGGTGAGGGCTGATGCAAATCGAACTCAACAATAACCGCATT
>JAMDBC010000154.1:0-1171 GCA_023484185.1 Chloroflexota bacterium
GCCATGGCGCGGATGGCGCGCATCATCAACGGCGTGTCCACGCCAAGCGGACAATTCACCGTGCATCGCCTGCACAATGTACATTGGCTGAATGCCATCTCAGTCAAGCTGGCAAGCATTGGCTCATCGAGTTTTTTCGCGCCGGTCCAGGCCGGGAAAATGCGGCTGAGAAAATCATGTTCGTAGCGATAGACATCGCGCAAACGTTCCGCGCGAAAAGCGGGGATGTGTTCCACTTTCGGTTCGGCGCGATAGTAATGACAAGCCTCGGCACAAAGTCCACAGCGGGCGCAGGCTTCGAGCGCGGTTTCCAGCGGCTGATTCAGTTGCGCTTCAAGAGTCTTCAGGGCAAGTTCAATTGTTTCAGTCATGGCACACCTCTATTTGGCAACTACGGGATGAGGAAATACCGCGCGGCGTCCGAAAAACTTTCCGAAGAACGTGCGCGAGAAGAAGAAATATAGACAGTGGCGGATCTTTCCAAGCGGAACATACGCCAGCGTGATCGCAGACAAAACATAGAAGCTGACTAAGAACGCTTCATTCCAAACTGCGAGAGCGGACACCGCCATCCAAACCGTTACCAGCCAGACAGCGAAATGGTCATCGGGAATGGACAGTCCGCGCAGGTTGTGCTCGGCAAGGCGCATCACGCCGCCCGCCGCTCCGAGTAATGAACCGATGCCGAGCACGATCATCAGGAGCGTACTTAACACTGCCGGCAAGAGTCCCCAAAACGGGCTGATGAGCAACGCGCCGATCGCGGTGAAGATTCCAACGTGGAAGCCAATGCCGCGCAAGTACGCGATCATGTGGATGCGAGTCGACTCTTTGGCCCACGGCATCATGCCGGTTGTAAACGCATACGTAACGCCATGCTGCGGATTGCCCTTGAGCGGAGATTTGTCAGCGGGCAGGGCGCGGCGCTTGGTCTCAGCGTAGCGAAGGTAAATTCCGTAGAGTCCGGCCAAAAGTCCCGCAAGAGCGAGAAGTTGGGAGAGCATGAGAGTGTTCATTTTTGCATGTCCATTTATTTTGTCGAATATGAGGCTCATCCACATCATGCAGATGAGCCATAGATTCATTTATTTCAATCGCTTGATGACGAAGTGAAAAACTTTCTCCTGCTTTTCCAGCGTCACCAATTCGTGGCCGGTGCTGCGCGACCAGG
>JAMDBC010000154.1:1271-6027 GCA_023484185.1 Chloroflexota bacterium
GCTTCGGGGATGAAATTCTCGCGGGAAATTTCCATCACATCCATGCTCATCTGGCAGGGTAGAAATTGAACGCCCAGTGCGATTGCGGCATCGCGCAATTCAGGGAGTTGAGTGACGCCTTTTTGCTTCATCATCAACTTGAACATCCAGCGCCCCATTCCGCCCATATTAAGCCGCGATGGACCAATCGCATTCAAGCCGCCGCGGTTCATTACGCCGAGCATCCTGCCGAACAAACCTTTGCCTGTGAACATGCCATCCTTTTGAATGGCCTTCAGCCCCCAGAACGTGAAGAACATAATAACTTCCATTCCAGCCGCGGCCGCGCCGGTGGCGATGATTAAGGAAGCCATCACTTTATCCAAGTCCCCGCTGAGAACGACCAACGTAAGTTTGTTTTTTCTTTCTGCCATTTTGGACTCCTTTTTTTATAACGGACGACTATGTGTTACGCCAATGCGTCGGCCAATTCAGCGTGTTTTGAAAGTCCATCGCGTAAAACTGCGCGCAACAAATCCAATGCTTTAATGAGCCGCCGGTCCGCAAGCGTGTACTCGACCACAGTGCCGTGCCGCTTAGCGACCACCATCCGGCGCTCGCGCAAAATCTTCAAATGCCGCGAAACCAGCGGTTGCGCCATCTTCAAGTTGGTGGAAAGTTCTGTCACGTTGCGCGGCGACTGGGAAAGTTCATACAGGATCAAAATGCGATTCGGATCCGCCAACCCCGCGCAAATCTCGGCGTGCAATTGAACGATTTCGCTTTCAAGAACGGAATTCATGTTTACTCCTTGCCTATATGCACATATCCGTATATTCTTGTTGAAATAATAACGATTATCCGGGAACAGGCACAGTGAGACACATCACCCAAAGCCCGTGACAAACATCCAATTGTGATTATTTTCACAACTAAAAAGTACAGGCCGTCATTTCGATTGGTACATTCATTCATTGAAGGTGAAATTTCCAGACGATGAAAACCTGCCTATCCTGTATAATTGGAAAGCCATCATTCATGCGGAGCCAACCATGATCCTTGAATATCATCGTCCTAAAACAATAGAAGAAGCGCTTGCACTGATCGGACGTCCCTCGCCTAAGACCCTTCCCCTCGGCGGCGGGACGCTTCTTTCCAAGCCGACAACGGATTCCGTTGAAGTGGTTGACCTTCAAGCCCTCGGCCTGAACTCGTTAAAGAAAAATGGAAACAATCTTGAGATCGGTGCAACCGTCACGCTTGAACAATTGATGGAAAATGAAAACTGTCCCGATGCCTTGAAGCAAGCCATCAAACTCGAAGCGCCGCTCAATATCTGCAACGCGGCCACAGTTGCCGGGACGCTGGTCTCATGCGACGGGCGTTCAACTTTTGTCACAGCGCTGCTGGCCCTCGATGCAAAAATCGAGCAGGCGATATTCGATAATACGAAAGTCGAATATCGAGTATCGAATATCGGCGACTTTCTTCCTTTGCGTTCCAAAAATCTGATCACGAAAATTATCTTCCCCATCAACACAAAATTTGCATTTGAATTTGCCTCCCGCACGCCCGCGGACAAGCCCATCGTCTGCGCCGCACTCGCCCAATGGAATTCAGGCCGCATGCGCCTGGCTCTCGGCGGCTATGGAAAATCTCCGTTGCTCGCCATGGACGGGACCGAGGCTGATGGAATCGACGCTTCGATAAACTCAGCGCAAGCCGCGGCACGTAACGCGTATCACGAAACAAAGGATGATTGGGCTTCTGCTGAATATCGCATGGATGTTGCCGCGACGTTAGCGAAAAGATGTATTGAAAAGCTTGTTCACGGGAAGGATTAGAGGACAGTTATGACCAAATGGGAGCTGTTGCGAGTTGGCCGTGTGTATGGTAAGTATTTCGATGTTGCCCCTCACGGAAGAATCAATTTAGATGGACTCTCGCCAAAGCCTAAGGAAGTTAAATATATTGGGTACAAAAACTCTGACGAGCTTTTGTTTGAAAATGATAATGATTCAGTAAAAGCAAAACACGCTCTCCTTGATATCCTAGGCGATGAAGGTTGGGAACCCTACGCCACCGAGGATGGTGACATTTATCTAAAGCGACCTAAAGAAGAAACAAACACCAAGAATTAAATGTAGCTGTGAAGCACTTTTTAGAAAATTTCTCTGAATAAATAAAACCAAGGAAATATCATAAATGAAATCTAATCGCTGGATCATTCTCGGCATCATCGCCAGCCTCGTCATCGCCTTTGGCGCGTACTTCTGGGCCACCGGCATTATGGATTCGCTTTATGCCTTCCGTTCGCCGCTCAAAGATAATCCGCCTGCGCCGGGACCGGCGCTCGGTCAACCGCTCACCCGTCGCGTCGTCTTCGTATTGATCGACGCATTGCGTGACGACACATCCCACAAAAAAGGTGTGATGCCATTTTTGAATCAACTGCGCGATCAGGGCGCGTGGGCCACAAATCACAGCCGCACGCCCTCGTATTCCGAGCCGGGCTACTCTGTGCTGATGACCGGCGCGTGGCCTGATCTCAGCGACGGCCCCGCCATGAATTTGGATTACCCCGACATTCCAACCTGGACGCAGGATAATCTCTTCACTGCCGCGCAGCGGGCTGGACTCAAAACGGCTGTCTCCGGTTTCAACTGGTTCGAGAAATTAATTCCGCAAAGCGCGGTGAACAATTCTTTTTACACACCCGGCGAAGACAAAGCCGCCGATGTTGATGTGGTCAACGCCGCGCTGCCGTGGCTGAAAGAAAATAAAGATCAATTCATTTTGATCCACATCGATCAAGTGGATTACGCCGGACATCACGAAGGCGGACCGCAATCCCCCAATTGGGACGCGGCCGCGACACGCGCCGATGGGCTGCTCAAACAAATCGTCTCGACCCTCGACCTTTCAACGGATACCGTTATCGTTGTCTCTGACCACGGCCAAATAGATCGCGGCGGCCACGGCGGACAGGATCCGATCGTGTTGGTCCAGCCGTTCGTCATGGCTGGAGCCGGAATCAAACCCGGAGGATATCCCGATGGCAGCATGGCCGATGTCGCTACAACGACTGCCGCCCTGCTCGGCCTCAATATCCCCGCTGATAGCGAAGGCATCGTCCGCACGGACATGTTGAATCTCACAGCCGATCAACAAACCAATATCAACACTGCCTCGCTCGCGCAAAAGTCGCAGTTGCTGAAAGATTATCAAGCCGCAATCCATTCACCAGCGAACAATGCACCCATCGATTCCGTCGGCGGGATTTTGTCCGCGATGGATCAAGCCAAAGCTCAACGCGAAAACGCAGAGCGGATTCCGCGTTTCGTGCTGGCGATCCTTCTTGCGCTGATTCCGGTTTACTTCCTAATAAAGAAGCGCAGTTCACTCATCGCCTGGATGTTGGGCGGCGCGCTTCTATACATCGCCCTATTCAACTTTGGCTACGCTGTCCTAGCCGGACGGACATACTCGCTTAGTTCCGTCGCCAGCGCAAGCGATATTATTATGTTCACAGCCAGCACGACGGCAAGTTCGCTGGCCCTAGCCTGGTTGTTTTTGGGATACATCGTAAAGTGGTTCAACTTCCCGCCGCGCGAAGCCGCCGAAAAAGTTTTGGCATTTACGTTCATCACGCTTTATTTGGTTTCACTGCCGATCCTGTGGCACTTCGCTTTGAACGGTTTACTCGTCACCTGGACCATCCCCGACATGGCCAGCATGTTCATGGGATTTTTATCCATTTTGCAGGCGTTGGTAATTGCAATAACTGGATTGATTCTGGTTGGCGTTACTGCACTGATCGCAAAAATCAATCAACGTCAACGGACTTCCTCTCCCTTGTAGGGAGAGGGCGGGGTGAGGGTCAATGCCGCGACTGCATGTATCTATCCGCCGATTCTTCTGCGCTCACGTGAGTTACGACAACCACAGACTCCAGCAGAAGCAACACTTTGGCGACATTTGCGAAATCGGAATCTGACTTATAAGTTTCGTAGGCAACATCCAATTGACAGGTTTATCATTGATTTTTATTGCGCACAGGCAAAAGTTTGTATTGAAATTGATGGAAGTCACCATTTCAAGCCCAAGCAGGAAGAATACGATAGAGCCAGAACAGCATTTCTTGAAGAACTTGGTTATAAGGTAATCCGATTTACAAACGATGACGTAAGACTTACCATTCAAGCAGTTGTGGATGAGATTGTTCAAGTGATCGAATCGAGACTCTCCCCTCACCCCAACCCTCTCCCCTCCGAGGAGAGGAATCAGGAGTAACAATGAGACTAAATCTAATCATCAATGGAACTACGCACGAAGTTAACTCTGCGCCCTCTGAAACTTTGCTTTCCGTCGTTCGACGGCTCGGATATTACGGGGTCAAATTTGGCGACGAGCAAGGACTAACCGGCTCAGATACAGTTTTGCTGGACGGTAAACCCATCAACGCGGGTTCGATGCTGGCCGCGCAAGCCGAGGGTCATAACATCGTCACCATCGAAGGCCTCGGCGAACATCCCGATCAGGGTTGGAAAAAGACCAGCGGATTGCATCCGCTTCAATTGGCTTTCGTTGAGACCGGCGCGATTCAATGCGGATACTGCACGCCCGCACAAATTCTGACGGCAAAATCTTTGCTTGAAAAAAATCCCAACCCAACCGAAGCCGAAGTACGCGAAGCAATTTCCGGCGTGCTGTGTCGCTGCACTGGATACGCAAAACCAGTGCAGGCTGTTTTGCGCGCCGCGGCAGTTTTGCTCAA
>JAMDBC010000211.1 GCA_023484185.1 Chloroflexota bacterium
AAGGAAGCGATCCAGCTTTGCCTGGAAGTTCGAGCGGAACAGGGTCTGCCCCTGACCGTTGAAACCCGCCAGGTGGAGGTCTACGCCTGATGCCCACGCTTCCGCAACTGAGCGGCCGGGAAACAGCACAAGCTTTTGAATCACTTGGCTGGAAGGTGGTCAGGCAAAAAGGGAGCCACATCATCTTGATCAAAGCTGGGCATATTGCGACATTGTCCGTGCCTGATCATAAGGAAGTCGCCAAAGGGACTTTACGCAGCCTACCGCTTGTTGCATAAATTAGTAAATCTATTGGCAGAAATTACGAGTGAGAATTTGAATTCAGGTTTGGTTATTTATGCGGTACTGTGTGCTCCGTTCAGCAGGGCTGACTATATCAGAGTTTCTGTTCGTCTTGAAAAAATAACTTTCATCTCCCTTGCCTTCATCCTTTGCCTCCGTTCCCCATCCCCCGTCCTTTTTCATCCTTCCCAAAGATTGGCAAAAAGAGACATTTCTACTTGGGGCTAACCATAAAACGCGAAGTCTTGACACCAGCAATTCTCATTATGAACATGTCGCTGCGAGGCGCTCTTGGTTTTCGCCGAAGCAGTCTCCTAATCACAATGGGATTGCTTCGTCGCGAAGAGCAAGAGCCCTCCTCGCAACAACATATTGAGAATGGGAGTGCTCAAAGTATGTAAGGACGGAGTGTAAAATCTCCAGATTTTGCCCGAAGTCAGGAGAATTCGGAGTCCGCAACTAACAAACTTTTAGCGCACACTTGAGAATTGCTGCCTTGACAGGCGCGCGTTTTCGTGCGAGAATTCAGAAAATGAACGCTCAACAGCCTACGGTAATCAAAAATCAGGAATACGAACTTCTCGAAGCAATCGCGCAAGACCCATTGGTTACGCAAGCAGGCCTGTCTGTCCAATTGGGAATGGCGGTGGGCGGCGTTAACTGGTATATCAAGCGGCTGGTCAATTGTGGTTATGTTAAAGTCTCTCACCTGGATCGTACCCGACTTAAATATCATTTAACACCGGAAGGCATGTCCATTCTGACGCAGCGCACATTGCAGTATCTGAAAAGATCACTGACCATCTACAATGAGCTGCGTCAAAAGGCTAGGACAATTGTGACTGACCTGAGATCCCAAGGTGTCACTCACGTGTGCCTGGAAGGTAACGACGAGAGGATGGATATCCTGCGGCTGACTTGTATCGAAGCAGGAATGGCGCTGGACGAAGAGCCTGGTGACATCCTGATTAAGGCCGCGGGACAAGATTATCAGGTCGTCTCCTGAAATTTCAGATATTATTTTATGATAGGCCTCTTGCGAAAGTCTCAAGGTCAGGCATCTAGCCTGACGGTCTTCGAAAATATATGCTTTGGCGCGTCGAAACCTGCCAAGTTGAGCATGTCGAAACCAAAAGGCTCACCGCAAAGATTGCAAAGGTTTTAAGAAGCTTTTCTTGGCGTTCTTCGCGTGCTTCGCGGTGCAATTACTTTTTTTGCAGTAAAGTTGAAGGTAAGTAAAAAAATTATGGCTTCAAACATTATATTGAATCCAAATGAAGAGTGGGACATGATTATCCGCCCCCAACGCGCCTGGTGGGATCTGCGCCTCGGCGATTTGTGGCGTTATCGCGACCTGATCTGGTTGTTAGTTTGGCGCGATTTTGTGGCTGCCTATAAGCAAACAATTTTGGGTCCATTGTGGTATTTGATCAGCCCGATCATTTCATCCGTTGTATTTACCGTGATTTTTAGCAATGTGGCAAAACTTCCCACCGACGGCCTGCCGCCCTTTCTCTTTTATATGGCAGGCAATACCATTTGGGGATACTTCGCTTCGTGCCTGACCAGCACCTCCAATACGTTTGTGGCGAACGCGGGTATTTTTGGCAAGGTGTATTTTCCGCGCTTGATCATTCCCATTTCTGTTGTGATTTCCAATTTGATCTCTTTTGGGATTCGCTTTGGCGTGTTTGTTTTGTTCTTGCTATACTTTCTGTTCTCCGGGTCAGACTTGCATCCCAACCTGTATATTTTGTTATTGCCCGTTCTACTGATTGTCATTGCAGGCACCGGACTTGGTTTGGGCGTCATTGCATCTTCGTTGACCACGAAATATCGTGACCTGCAACAACTGCTGGGATTCGGGGTGCAATTGATCATGTATGCTTCGCCCGTAATCTATCCGCTTTCCACGGTGCCTGCGAACTGGCGCTGGTTATTGCTCGCAAACCCTATGACTCCCATCATCGAAATATTTCGTTATTCCTTTTTGGGAGTCAGTTCCCTGGAGCCTGTATATCTTTTCTATAGCGCGGTTTTTATGTTTGTTGTGTTATTGATCGGTGTGCTGATCTTCAACCGTGTGGAAAACACTTTTATGGATACGGTCTAAAATGTCCAACCCTGTTATTATGATCGAGAAACTTTCCAAATCCTACCAACTGGGTGTCATCGGAACGGGCACATTTCGCGGTGATCTACAGCGTTGGTGGGCAAAAGTTCGTGGTTTGCCAAATCCTCACCTGAAAATTGGCGAGCAAGACTACGGAAATCGTGAAGGCGAAACCATCTATGCCCTCCGGCAGATTGATTTTTCGGTGCAGCAGGGCGAGGCGACTGGCATCATCGGGCGCAATGGTGCCGGAAAAAGCACTCTGCTGAAAATCCTTTCCCGCGTGACCGCGCCCACTTCAGGCCAAATCAAGGTTAAGGGCCGGATTGCCAGTTTGTTGGAAGTGGGCACAGGTTTTCATCCTGAATTAACCGGGCGCGAGAACATCTTCTTAAATGGCGCGATCTTGGGCATGGGTCGTAATGAAATCCAGCGCAAGTTCGATGAGATTGTCGATTTTTCAGGAGTGAAACGGTTTATCGATACGCCTGTCAAGCGTTATTCCAGCGGCATGTATGTGCGCCTGGCCTTTGCCGTGGCCGCGCATTTGGAACCGGAAATTTTGATTGTAGATGAAGTGCTGGCTGTGGGTGACGCTGAGTTTCAAAAAAAATGTCTCGGCAAGATGAGCGATGTGGCGCATGAAGGCCGGACTGTCTTGTTTGTCAGCCATAATATGGGTGCCATTCGTACGCTATGCGATACGGCGATTCTATTGAAAAACGGACAAATCCATGTTCAGGGAACATCTGAAGCTGTGGTTCGCGCTTATCTGGATAACCAGGTTTACGGCACAATTAATGAAAACATTCCGGTCGAATCACACCAGAAATATCCCCCTGAATTTGAAGTGGTCAAGCTTGAGTTGATTAATTCCAAAGGGGAGTTGACTGACAAATTACTGGTCGGCGAACCCTATGAATGCCGGATCTATTACAAGGTTCATAGTTATGATGCTTACAGATACGCTGTTAATTTTCGGAGCAATGACGGTGTTTTGCTTGGATTGGTTTCCACCGTTTCCACAGGATCACATATTCAAGGCGATAAGAGCGTCTTATATTACATGGGCTTTCGCTCCGCAGTTCATTTTTTACCTGGAACTTATAGTATCGACATTGTGGTTAAAAATCAAGCCGGCGTTTATGTAGATACGGTTACAGGAATAAAATTTTGGATTGAAGATATTTCTGCCAGGAATGAGAAGCTGGTGGGAGCAGGATATATTTATATTAATGCGGAGTGGACCCAGCCTCAACAAGTTAAATAAAAAAGGAATTTCAATAGAGGTGGCACGATGCGAAAAGCCGCAATCATTGCGATTACAACATATCTACCCGAAGAAACACTTACCAACGATCAACTTGCGCATGAATTGGGCAATTGGGACTCGGCGCAAATACTTGAGAAGACCGGCATTGCTGTGCGACACATTGCTGCGCCGGATGAGTGTTCATCCGACCTTGGGGTAGCCGCTGCTAAAAAATTGTTTGAACTAGAGATTTGTACCCCTGATGAAATTGATTTTTTGTTATTCTGTACACAAAGTCCCGATTATTATTTGCCCGCTTCAGCATGCTTGATACAGAATCGTCTGGGGTTACGCACCGATTGTGGCGCGCTGGATTTTAATCAGGGTTGTTCTGGCTTTGTGTATGGCTTGTCATTGGCCAAGAGCTTAATCGAAACAGGCCTCGCAACGAATGTATTACTAATTACAGCGGAAACCTATTCGAAGTTCATTAATCCACGCGATCGGAGTGTACGCACAATTTTTGGTGATGGAGCTTCGGCAACTTTGATCCAACCGGTTGAATCGGAAGTCGATCTGATTGGTCCCTTTGTCTTTGGTACGGATGGGCGGGGCGCAAACAATCTGATTGTGCCTGCCGGTGGATTGCGCCAACCATATAGTATAGTGACAGCAATTGAACATGAATACGATAATGGCAACACCTGGCGTTCGGCGCAGAATTTATACATGAATGGACCGGAAATTTTCAATTTCACACTGCAATCAGTCCCCAAAGCCGTGAATCAACTGTTGCAAAAATCCGATCGCAAGCTGGCGCAGGTGAACCTCTTTGTCTTTCATCAAGCTAACAAGTTCATGCTGCAACATTTGCGGAATAAACTAAAAATAGCGCCGGAGAAATTCTGGTTGAATCTGGAACTTGTAGGTAATACTGTTTCGTCAACCATCCCGATCGCGCTCGAAAGCGCGCGACAGGAAGACAAAATTCATCCTGGTAATCAGGTCATGATCGTTGGGTTTGGCGTCGGTTACTCATGGGCCGGTGCAATGATTCAAATCATCTAAGGAGATAAGCATGGATAAAACAGAATTGATGGCAAAACTTGCTGATGTGCTACAAATTAGTGTAGTTGATTTAACTGAGGATTTCGCGTTCAACGCCGATAATTGGGACTCGACGGCGCAACTCAGCACAATCGCCATAATTGATGAAGCATACAGCATAGTCGTTCCTGCAAATGAGTTAAAAGAATGTCGTACTGTCTGTGATCTTTTAAGTTTGGTTGAGCACAATCTGTCTGCTGTTTGAATATATTGAGTGTAGGTATCGACCTGACATCTCCGATTCGATTCGGGTTCATAAATACGCAGGGAGGGGCGGCGTTTTATCGGCGCGTCTTCACATCCCGTGAACGGCAAACTTGCAGGCGCTCGTTATTGTCGTTAGCGGCATGTTTTGCGGCAAAGGAAGCCGTATCGAAAGTGTTGAAGACCGGTCTAACGATCGGTGAGGCAAACCATGTAACGTGCCACTCCATCGAGATTTCGGATATCGCTACGAGCGAGCCGAAAGTGCATTTGAGGGGTGTTGCCTTACAAGTAGCGCAACAGCTAGGACTTGAACAGATTATATTGCGCCGTGACGATATTGACGATTATGTGGTGGTCTACGCTATTGGTGCGGCTGGTATTCCAACAGATGATTTGCGGGCAGCATTAAAAACCGTACATAAGGCGTTGGCTAGCAACCTTGGTATAAGAAAGAGATAGGTAACTACAGTGACTGATTCAAATTCGGAACGTTTCTCTGATTTAAAATTTGATGATTTCAAGCGTTTGGCGCAGGATGAAACACTTAATCCAATCGAGAAAGTCGGTTTTCCAACTGCCTATCGTGAAGGCAAAGAAGAGTTGATTTTTCAAGATATTGTCAATAAGACAAGCAACCTTATGTTGAGAGAACAAACTGTACTGGAAATTGGTCCGGGTTGCAGCAAACCAGCTTTCATGATGATTGATCTGTGTCGCCGCCAAGGGCACAAGTTAATTCTTGTTGATTCTCCCGAAATGCTCAACCAATTGCCAGATGAAGATTTTATTTTGAAAATACCCGGGCGTTACCCGATGGGTTGCCTCAACCTTTTTGAGAAGTATACAGGCTGCATCAATGCGATCGTCACATACAGCGTGTTACATTATATATTTATTGAATCCAGCGTGTTTGACTTCGTTGATCAATCGCTTAGTTTGCTGGCTGAAGGGGGGCAGTTGTTGATTGGCGACATTCCCAATGTTTCAAAGCGCAAACGCTTGAAATCATCAAA
>JAMDBC010000147.1 GCA_023484185.1 Chloroflexota bacterium
ATCTTGACCGCATCGAACAGACCAGAATAGCCGCGGGCAGCGGTGCTGATCTTGTCAATGAAAGTGCGGAGTTGAATGGCGGCTTTCTCCATATCATCCACATATTCGATCTTGCCCGCGTTGACCAGATCGGTTTGCAGGTTCGAGGCGCGCTTCCAAAGTTCATTGAAGCGTCGCGCTACTGTGTCGCGTACTAACTTGTCGGTATCGCGGCGGTTCTGTCGTTCAACGTAGCCGCTAAAGCCGGGGATAAATGAAGCCAGTTTTTTGAATGGATCCATCTGGCCGCTTACATTTTGAAACATGTCAGTCATTTGTGCCTCCTGCGATGATATACGAGTTCAAGGAAACTTAAGTTGTGCGAACCCATTATAGCCTTAGTTTCTGGTTATAATCAAGCAGACAAACTTCCTATTCTGAGCAATCACGTCAGGCAAGGAAACAAACCTTTCTCGCTAAGTGAATGTTTCTTGAATCAAGAATTAGCCACAGATGAACGCGGACGAGCTCTGATTTTTGGAAAAGCGCTGTAAAATCCTTTTTGTCCGTGTATACGCTAATGAGTTTCGAAACGCTTTCTGAGAGCGAGAAATTAAACCGCTCGGCGTGTGCTGTGCGCGCAACATCGAGCAAGGAGAAATGAGATGACAACTGATATTCAATCCTTATTGGGCAGTAAAGCCGAATCGCTGCTCGGCTTCAATTCGCCCAAAATTCCCAAAGAGCGTTTGCATCTACCAGGTCCCGATTTTCTGGACAACGTTTCCATGCAATCAGATCGCAACAACCGCGTACTCGGCAATCTGGCGTGGATGTACAGCCACGGACGGCTGGGCGGGACAGGCTATCTTTCCATTTTGCCCGTTGACCAGGGCATTGAACATTCTGGCGGCGCGAGTTTCGCAAAGAACCCTGATTACTTCGACCCCGAAAACATCGTCAAACTTGCCATCCAAGGCAGCTGTAACGCGGTCGCCTCCACGTTTGGTGTGCTGGGAATTATCGCCCGCAAGTACGCGCACAAAATCCCGTTCATCGTGAAGATCAATCACAACGAACTGCTGACGTATCCGAACAGCTTCGAGCAGATTCTGTTTGGCAACGTCAAGCAGGCGTACGAGATGGGCGCGGCAGCCGTCGGCGCGACGATCTATTTCGGTTCGGACGATTCACATCGTGAACTGATCGAGATCGCGCAGGCATTCGCACTGGCGCATGAACTTGGCCTGGCGACCGTCCTGTGGTGCTATCTGAGAAATCCTGCTTTCAAGAAGGATAAGGACTACCACGTGTCCGCTGACCTGACCGGGCAGGCGAACCATCTCGGCGTCACGATTCAAGCGGATATCATCAAACAAAAAATGGCGGAAAACAACGGCGGCTATATCGCCTTGAACACGGATGGCGTTTCGTATGGCAAGTACGACAAGCGCATTTACAGCGAATTAACCAGTGACCATCCCATCGATCTGTGCCGCTATCAAGTGGCGAACTGCTACATGGGACGCATCGGACTCATCAACAGCGGCGGCGCCAGCGGCGACAACGATTTTGGCGATGCGGCGGCCACCGCCGTGATCAACAAGCGCGCCGGCGGCACGGGCCTCATCTCGGGGCGCAAAGCCTTCCAACGCCCGATGGCGGATGGGGTGAAGCTCTTGAATACTATCCAGGATGTATATTTGGATAAGAGCATTACGGTGGCGTAAGCTGCAAGAAAAAATCGAAGAAGAAATGACAAACGATGTGGTGGATTAACGATATTTGATACTCGATATTCGACTTTCGAATATCGAGTATCGTTTTACTTATGCCTCACTCTGATCAAGGCATCACTCGCGAACGCTACATGCTCATTCCGCACACTGCGATCTTTCTGCGGTGAGGAGATTCGTATTTGTTGTTCAAAGGCGCGCCAACCAATATCTAGTTGTGCTGCCTCATCAGTCACTGCTCGTCAGTTCAGGCAGAGAAGAGCCGGGAGTGGATTAAGCGAAGTTGAATGGACTTTCCTGCGCAAAGTCAGGTAAGCACCGCGTCTGACTTTCGATCTCCTGGACAAAGGCGTTCTCAAGACCAAGCTCAAGTGCATAATCCGTGATTTCATCATATTCAGCTTTTGTCAGAGTCCGGTTTATTTCAGGATAATTACATGCCTTATGTTGAGGAGAATATTGTGACATAATACTGACAAAAGTATCCGGAGATAAATCAGCCAGAAAACGGAGACATCTTCGGCTATTATCCAGCTGACCGGGCAAGACCAGATGCCGTACCAAAAGTCCGCGCACTGCAATGCCATCCTCATCCATTTCCAGTTGGCCTACTTGACCCAGCATCTCCTTAAGAACGCCGGGGATGATATCTGCGTAATCACGTACCGCTGAAAACCGCTTGCCAAGGGCGTTATCCATGTATTTGATGTCCGGAAGGTAAATATCTACCAAACCACGGATCTGTCGGAGCGCATCTACTGAATCGTATCCGTTGGTGTTGTACACAACCGGAAGGACAAGGCCTTTTTCCTTCGCCGCCTTGATCGCATCGGCCATCTGAAAAATCATGTGAGACGGCGAAACAAAGTTGATGTTATGCGCACCTTCATCCTGAAGGCGCAGCATTTCAGATGCAAGCTCGTCAACGGTCAAGGTTCGGGTGTGACCGTGCTTAAACTCCTGGCTAATTTGGTAATTCTGGCAAAACACACAGCGCAGATTGCACCCCGCGAAAAAGATGGTGCCTGAACCTTTTGTGCCTGAGATGGGAGGTTCTTCACCAAAATGGAGACCAGCATGAGATATCTGGATCTCGGCTCCGACTCCACAAACCGCGATTTTCCATTCAAGCCGGTTAACCCGGCAATTGCGGGGACAACATTCACATTTTGCCAGTTGATCTGTTAATGACTCATTCATATTGCTGTGCGCTGTGCTGACGGTAGGAAGCGGAGCGCGTCAAGTGCATTTGGTTGTTACTAGAATGTAACAGGAAGGGTCGTGGCGGATGTATCCTTGGATGGACACCATCACCGGGATGCATCCGGGGTGTGAGCATTGTAATGGACCCCAAAAATTGGACAGTTTTTTAGTGATTCTTAGGGGGTACCCTGCTCCAACTGAGCGAGCTGCCAGGCGGCCTCGAACTCAGCGGGCGTCAGATATCCCAAGGCAGAGTGAATACGCTTCGTCATGTACACGTCCTCGATGAAACGTCCAATCTGCTGATAAGCGTCATGATAATCCTGATAGTCGGAAAGGTCTACCTCCTCTTCTTTGATGGTTCTCATTAACCGTTCGGCGTAGCCGTTCTCTTCGGGCTTACCTTGTGTCGCCATACTGATCTGAATGCCCAATGGTCTTAACACCTCGGTGTACGCTTGTGAGGCATATTGAATCCCTTGATCACTGTGATGGATTTCAGGAATACACAAACTCAGGGCGCGCCGTAGAGCCACCAAGGTCAGATCCACATCCAAACTATGGCTCAGGTTCCAACCGCGGATAGCCCGAGTAAAAACATCCAACACGATTGCCAGGAAAACGAATCCTTGGCCAAGACGTACATACGTAATGTCGCAGACCCAAACTTGCTCTGGCCGAATGATCTCCAGATCGGTCACCAGGTTGGGATAGCGTGGGTAGGGATGTGTGTGCTGTCGGTGGTGCAATATTTGGCCCGTTTTACGGGGCGCAACAGCCTTTTCTGGCGCATGAGCCGCCGGATCCGCTTGCGGTTGATCCGGTAGTGATAAGGCGCTCGTCGCAGTTGATGTGTGACCCGCCGCGTTCCGTATTTCGGATACTGCCTGGCCACTGTCTCCACATCGGCACCGAGCTGACCCTCCTCCAGTCGATGCGATCGATAATAATACGTGCTGCGCGAAATGCCCATACAGTCACAGGCTATTTTCACCGAACAGCTTTGATCAGCCATCACTGCCTCTACAATGGATCGCCGTTCTTGCGCAACGAGCTGGCATAGCTCAACACTTTTTTTGAGACCTCCACTTGCATGGTCAGACGGCCGACCATGCGCTCCAGCTCAGCGATACGCACATCTTTCTCCTGATCGTCTTGCGGCTGCTCGAAGATCTCCGTGGCCCGTTCCAAGAATTCCTGCTTCCAGCGCGACAGCACTGTATCTTTGATCTGATATTCGCGACCGGCTTCGGCTAAACTTTTCTTCCCACCGATCAGTTCCAGCACAACCTTGACCTTAAACTCGGCACTGAACTTCCTGCGTGACACCATTCTGGACCTCGTTTCTGGGTAGCCATTCTACCCTAAGCATGGTGTCCAGTTTTATGGGTCCACTACAACTTCTCATACAGCCGTTCTTTCTTGTAATCTATATATTTCACTTTACCTATAAGTAACTCATCAGAATTTGGCAGACTTTCTCGAAGACGCTTAAATGTGGATTTGATTGCCACTGCCTCATTCGTCTGAGCATAAAGTCTCCACATTGCAGCCGATTCATATTCTTTCATATACCAAGAATTGATATTTGTGAAGTGTTTTAAGAGCTTGATTCCCTTGGATATGTCAGTAAGATCTGCCTGCGTTTTTGCATATCCCATTATTCCCTCAACAATTTTGCGCCTATAAAAATCACTTTTCCAAAAATCAACATCTACTTCAGTTGACGATCCCTCAAAAGGATCTTCCAGACCGTCAGCACGACACAAAAAGAGACTTGCCTTATCTAACACAGAAACAAACTTCGTGAAATCCATGTAGCGCCAAATGGTGCTTTGTTCATCTTGGACTGGGAATGGAACAGTGGGCATTTCTTCTGACATATATCCCTCAATAGTTTGATTCAAAATATCTATGCAATATTACTGCTTTTTTTCCTGTTGCACGACTCGCAAAGTAGCTGAAGGTTACGCGCCGTATTGCTTCCCCCTTTTGACACAGGAATTATATGGTCAAATTCTAAGTTGTTTTGGTTACCACATATGGCACATTTACCTTGGTCTCTTTTCCAGACAAACATCTTGACGTCATCAGGAATAGGCTGTCTTCCTTTTGGAAAGGGCTTATTTACGCGGCCCAAAACGGCTAACGCGTCTCTTGTAACTGGCTGAGTTATCTGTCCAGCCGTATAAGCCAAAGCGTACTTTTGTATTCTTCCGAGCAAAGTCAATGCCTGGCTCGAATTTCCGTTGCAATACTGAGCCATTAAATTGGCCGTATCTGCGTCAAGAACAAAGCCTTGTTGCTTAGCTAATGACACTATTATCTGACCAATCTCAAGGACATGATATGGAGTAAAGTCATACACTAACATCAACGTGCTTAGCCGCTGGTCTACTTGCGAAAGTTTAGAAGTTGTTCCAATTATTGTGAAACGAGGAAGTTTCAATCTAATACTACGAGCTGACGATCCCTTTCCTATAACTATATCAAGAGCAAATTCTTCCGCGGCGGAAACCATCACTTCAATCACTGGCTTACGCATTGACTCAATTTGTTGGACTAACAAAATATCCCCAGCGCGTAAATTTGTGAGAATTGCAGCGATGTCATTCACCTTATCAATGCTTGGACCAGACACAATTTTGATATTGACCCCCATTTCATTAGCCACGACATTAGCTACGGTAGTTTTGCCAAGACCAGAAGGCCCGTGAAAAAGTATATGGTCAAGGGCCTCACTCCTTCTACGCGCTCCAGTGATTAGGATAGAGAGATTTTCCCTAATTGAATCCTGACCAATTATGTCCGAGAGATGTTTCAGTTCCATTTTTCTTCCCTATTCCTATTTTTTCCACAAACGCACTATCAAATTCAATATAATCGTCAACATCACTGAGACTAAAATCGAACTCGTGACCGGAAAATAAAACGAGCCATTCCTGCCTTCGATGTGAATATCTCCGGGCAAATGTCCGAGCGGGATGCCGAATTTCGCTGCGAAGTAAATTCCGCCGCCCATTAAAAGCAGGATGATA
>JAMDBC010000036.1 GCA_023484185.1 Chloroflexota bacterium
TTATTTTACATTAAATCGCAAAATTAACAGCTCGCCTCATCCACAATCGTGATCTTGTCTTCCTTGTTGGAGATAATGCACAAAAACTCAAACGGTTCTTCTTTTAACTTTTCTGAACACACAAAAATTTAAGCGGTTAATCTTTCAATGAGGGAAAGGGGCAGATGCATATGTTTTAAGGGCTGGCTTGGATCAGCAATGTGCGCCAACAAGATTTCCCTGATTCGTCCAGGTGTTGATCAATGGTTGTAAGATCGGCATATTCGGCAATATCGATATCATCGAATCCGATTACAGCCAATTGCGGGGGGATGTTCAAACCAACCCTCGCGCAGCCTTTAATACACTTAAGGCCTGAATATCGGCGGCGGCAAAAATTGCAGTGGGAGGCTTGGGCAAATGCACCAATTCATGTGCAGCACACCTTGGGTCTGCTGGAGTGTTCAGCGCAAGATGAATATATGAGTCGGGCAGGGAGAAGCCTGCGTGTGTCATCTTGAACCTGCACTATTTGTTTTAGTAAACAGGTTGGCCTGAATAAGATAATCACAAAGTCTTCAGCGCTAATTCGGTTGCGACAATAGTGGCGTCGATCACCTTATCTGTGTGCGCAGTTGAAATAAATCCGGCTTCAAATTGCGAGGGTGCAAGATAGACGCCATTCTCCAACATCTTCCCGAAAAATTTTCCAAAGCGTATTTTATCCGCCACTTTGACCGTGCTCCAATCCACAGGCTTTGTTTCGCTAAAGAAAGTTGTGAACATCGTGCCGACCCGCGTTGGTTGGATGGGAACTCCCGCTTTATTTGCCGCAGATGAAATTCCCGCTTCAAGCCGACCCGCAGCCTGCTCCAGCTTCTCCCAGCATTTCTCTTCCTTTAGCAGACTCAGCGCCGCGACGCCCGCGCTCATCGCCAATGGATTTCCTGAAAGCGTTCCAGCTTGATACATTGGGCCAACAGGCGCGACCATTCGCATGATCTCGCGCTTCCCGCCATACGCGCCAACGGGCAATCCGCCGCCGATGACTTTGCCCAATGTCGTTAGATCAGGTTTGATGTTGTAGAGAGTTTGCGCGCCACCGCGATGGACACGAAAGCCTGTCATCACTTCATCGAAGATCAGCACGGCCCCCTCGCGGGAAGTGATCGCACGCAAACCCTCCAGGAATCCGGGTTGAGGCGGAATCACACCCATGTTGCCTGCAACGGGTTCGACGATGATCGCGGCAATCTGTTCGGGATATTTTTTGAATAATGTTTCCACAGAATCAAGATTATTGAAATCTGCCACTAAAGTATCCTTGACTGTGTTCGCGGGCACGCCAGGCGAATCCGGCAGGCCAAGTGTTGCAACACCGGAACCTGCCTGTACCAACAGCATATCTGCGTGACCGTGATAACAGCCCTCGAACTTGATAATCTTGTCGCGTTTGGTGTACGCGCGCGCCAACCGCAACGCGGACATGGTCGCTTCGGTGCCTGAGTTGACAAAGCGAATCATCTCGATGTTGGGCATGAAGTCTATTATGCTTTTGGCAAGTTCAATCTCCAGAGGGCTGGGAGCGCCGTAGGATGTTCCTTTGCATGCAGCTTGTTGAATGGCTTCAACGACTTTTGGATGAGCATGTCCCGTGATGAGCGGTCCCCACGAAAGGACATAATCAATATAGCGATTGCCATCTACATCATAAAGGCATGGACCTTCACCGCGCTCGATGAAGAGCGGTTGTCCGCCGACAGCGCGAAAGGCGCGCACAGGTGAGTTCACGCCGCCAGGGAATAATTTCTGTGCTTCTTGAAATAATGCAATTGATTTATCAATTTTCATGATTGACTCCAAAAATGTTTACAGGTTTGCAGGTTGGAACGTTTCAACGTTTGAACT
Organism: Chloroflexota bacterium; assembly: GCA_023484185.1. The sequence goes on from JAMDBC010000036.1 coordinate 1,888, forward strand.
TGCAAACTTGAAAATGCGTTCCACAGCCAGTTCTCCCGAACGAATACAATCGGGGATGCCGATGCCGCGATAGCCGTTGCCTGCCAGCGCGAGACCTAAATGATTCTCCAGTGCGGTGTCAATGCGTTTAAGTAATTCGGGATGACCGAGGTTATATTGCGGCATGGCTTTGTCCCACATAAAAACGCGCGAGAGGATCGGCTCGACGGTGATACCGAGTGTGAGATCTAATTCTTCCTTTGCCAAGGCAAGCAGATCATCTTCATTCCACGGAATATCCTGCCCAGCTCTGCCAACGAACACGCGAATAAGAGCATAACCATCTGGTGCGCGATGTGGAAATTTTGTAGATGTCCATGTGCAGGCGAGGGCTTTGCGTCCTTCGCGGCGCGGGATGACGTAGCCGTATCCGTCGAGCGGACGCGGCAGGTCACTCTGTTGGTAGGCTAGGGAGACGGTAGCGGTTGATGCGTAGGGGATGCTTTGTAAATCGGAAGCAAGCGTCGGGTCGAGTGAAGCGAGCAGAGTCCCGCTGACGTAGGCAGGAGTGGCGAGGATGATTGAGTCCGATTGCAGAGTATCACCAGTGTCAAGTGTCAAACGCCACGTGTCAGCGTGTTGTGTAATGCGTGTTGCGTGAGTCTTCAAGCGGAGAATTACGCCGTTGGTTTCAAGATAGACAACGAGAGCCTCGACAATTTCAGCGAGACCGGTGGTGGGCGTGAGAAATGCGGAGCGTGAACCTTGAACGGATTTGCCGTTTGATTGCTTTCGCATTTGAAGCGCGCCGCGCGAGAGACTGCCATATTTGATTTCAAGATCGCGCAGGTATGGAAAAGTGGAGGCAAGCGATAGTTGATCGCCATCGCCCGCATAGATACCAGACATGAGCGGCTCGATGAGATTCTCATACGCCTCACGCCCAAGCCGACGGCTGACAAACGCGCCGAGAGATTCATCGCCGTTGACAGCTTTTGCGGGCTGGACGAAATCAAATCCCATGCGCGCTTTGCCAAACCATGAAACCAATTGCGTTTTGAGAATTGCTTGAACGTTGGCGGGAATCATCATGGCGAGACCATCGGGCAAAGGCTCAAGTTTGTTTCGATGGAGAACATAAGTGTTTTTTTGATTTGGATTGGTGCCGTGCAAGCGCTCGCCGAGTCCGAGTTCTTTGCAAAGCGCGGTGGCGTAAGGTTTCGTGGCGAGAAAAGTATCCGGACCGCCTTCGATGATGAATTGACCATCGTCAAAAGTTGCGCGCTCAGTGATGATCTTGCCACCCCAGCGCGAATCAGATTCCAGGAGATTGATTTCGGAGTATTGTTTACTGCGTGATGCGTAATAGGCGGCTGATAATCCAGCGATGCCGCCACCAATAACGATGAGTCTCATAAGTGAGGTGCTTTCAATTTTTTGATGATTGATTCAAACGGCGGTTTGATCTTGTTTGCATTGAATGGATACCAACCCAATTCCGTGCGGACAGCTTGTTCCTTGAGTTCAGTGCTTCCCCAAACGAAGGTCGCGCCAAGAACGCCGATGACAACAGAGAGCCAATTGGTCTGGATAAACAAAGAAGAGATGATTAATACAAGGCCGATGCCCATCATGTAGGGCCACCATAAAAAGCCAAAGATGCGTTCGCCGTGAATGACGAGCGGAAAGCCGAGTCCGACAATCAGGAGAGTGGCGATGCCGGTTGTGAGACCGAAGAAGTTCATAGTGTTCAGTTATCAGTGATTAGTGATTAATTGAATGGCTTCATCGGACGAAACAGAACGTCCGATGGGATCGCGTTTGAGCAGGTCAAGCGTAGTAGCGGATTTGCGGTCAGCCAAAATTTTGGCATGGCGCGGATTGTTTGGATTGGCGGGCGCGTGTCCCTTGATGATGCGTTTTTGCTGGCGGGTGAGTTCGAATGCGTCGAAGAGCAGGGTGATGCCTAAAATACCAAGAGCAGTTGTAAGTTGCAGGTTGAAGGTTGAAAGAGAGAACCACTCGCAAGTGATGCCAAGTATGGCCAAGATCACTGTCGGAAGCCAGATGATCGGCAAGATGAATTCAATCTTGCGGACAGTGACATGTCCAATCCATATACTGAGGAAGGCGGTGATGGCGGCAGTGAGTCCAAGTGTGTTGATTTGCATGTTTATGTCCTCACCCTACCCTTTCCCGCGGGGAGAGGGAATACTCATGCACCATATCCACCACAGCCTTCACATTATCAACAGGCGTGTTTTGCAAAATGCCATGTCCGAGATTGAAGATGTGACCAGGTCGTCCATTCGCACGGCGAAGAATATCGTGGACGCGCTTTTTGATCTCAGGAAGCGGCGCAAAGAGCAGGGCGGGATCAAGATTCCCTTGAACGGCGACATCATCACCAAGTAGTTTCCAGCCATCGTCCAGCGGGATGCGCCAGTCGAGTCCGATCACGTCGCCGCCCGCGCGTTTCATCAAAGGCAGGAGAGTCGTCGTATTTGTGCCAAAGTGAATGACGGTCACGTTTTCTTTTTTTGCGGCTTGCAAAACTTTTTGCGAATATGGCAGGACAAATGTTTTGTAATCCTGCGGGCTTAGCGCGCCGACCCACGAGTCAAAGATCTGCACGATTTGCGCGCCCGCACGGATCTGTGCCACGAGATAATCTGTCAGCACCGCGGAAAGTTTTTCCATCAGCGCGTGCCACGTTTGCGGATCGGAGTACATCATTGTTTTTGTTTTTAAAAACTCGCGCGAGGAACCGCCTTCGATAATATATGAAGCGACAGTGAACGGTGCGCCGCAAAAGCCGATGAGCGGGGTTTCTTTGAGTTCGCCGCGCAGAATTCTGATCGCATCCAGCACGTATTTCAAATCTGTTTCCGGATTCACAGGATGCAGATTTTTTACATCATCCATCGTGCGGACAGGATTCTGTAGAACAGGTCCTTCGCCTTTTGCAAACTCCAAGCCAACGCCGAGCGGAATGGCGGGCAGGAGAATGTCAGCGAAGAGGATTGCTGCATCCACGCCGAGGGCACGGACAGGTTGCAGTGTCACTTCGGCAGCAATCTCGGGATGATGACAAATTTCGATCAGTGAATACTTCTCACGGATGGTGCGATACTCTGGCATGTACCGTCCAGCCTGGCGCATGAACCAGACAGGGGTGGAGTCGTTTGGTAAACGGCGGCAGGCGCGGAGGAAGGATGATTCGAGATTCGATATTCGAGAGTCGGGAGTCGGGAGTTGAGTCACTGTATTCATGGTTTGTCCAATTTACGATTCCCGATTCCCGCTGACCAATACGCACGCAGGATCGCTTTCCAGATAATCACCCGTGATTCCATACGCGCGGCCGCGTTGACCGCCGCACACGTCGCGGTATTCGCAGGTCCCGCACACGCCTTTGTATTTATTGGGGTTGCGCAGGTCTTTGAAGATTTGCGAGTTGCGATAGACATCCACGATATCGTGCTCGCGCACCATGCCCGCGGTGATGGGGAGAAATCCGCTTGGTTGAATTTCGCCGATATGCGAGATGAACAAAAAGCCGTTGCCATCGTTGACGCCTTTGGTGGGACGATGAAGTCCGTCTGCGTATTGGAAGCCCGCGCTTTGGAACGTGACGGGTTTGCCAGTATTTTCGGCGCGCTTGCGTTCAATTGCCACACGGCGATACATCGGCGCGGCAGTGGCTTTGATGTCAAAGGGCGCGGTCTGGGCAAGATCGTACAGCCAGTTGAAAACCTTCTCGTGCTGCTGGGCAGAGACCATCTGCTCGGCCATGGCGCGTCCCGTGGGGACGAGGAAGAACACCGACCATTGCACCGCACCGACTTCCTGAATGAACGGAACCATCTCGTGCAGAATGTCCACGTTGTGTTTGGCAATCGTCGTATTGACCTGCACGCTCAAACCGACACCATGCGCGCGATGGAGCGTATCCATTGTGCGCTGCCACGAACCTTTGATCTTGCGAAAGTCATCGTGGATTTCCGAGCGCGGCGCGTCGAGCGACA
>JAMDBC010000037.1 GCA_023484185.1 Chloroflexota bacterium
CCGGTCCAGATCGAGGCGACAAATTTCTTCGGTCTAAATGGCAATCTGGCGCGCGCGGCTGGCGGGGTTGGTTCATTTATTGGCGCCATCCTTGAAATTCCATTTATGGATGATGTTGTAAAGTGGTTGTATCAGAAAGTTCGTCGTCCAAAGAATACATGACGAAAATCACCTAAAATATTGACATGCTTTCGTAGCGGCCACTTTGTTCTCTATGGTACAATGCAGTCGCTTTGTAGGATAAAAACCCCGCAACGGAGTACTAATTAATGAACGAATGGCTTTACGTTGGTTTGTTTTTTATTGTTGGTCTGATTATCCCGGTGGGCGCGATCGGCGTTGCCTGGATCTTGGGACCGAAGAAATCGAATCCCATTAAGCTGACAACTTATGAATGCGGTATTGAAACGGTTGGAGATAGCTGGGTGCAGTTCAAGGCCCAGTATTATATTTTCGCTCTGGTCTTCCTCATCTTCGATGTCGAGACGGTTTTTCTTTTCCCGTGGGCCGTGCGGCTCGGCCAGTTGGGTTTATTCGCCGTTTTGGAAGGTATTGTGTTCGTTGTAATCCTGATTGCCGGGTTGGTTTATACCTGGCGCAAGGGAATGCTGGAGTGGGCGTAATTAAATCGTAATTTATAAGAGAAGGCTGATGGGACAAATCCTTTCAGCCTTTTCTTTGTGTGTACAGGAGTGACTCATGAATTTTTGGAATGACCCTCTCAAAATTGCCGCGGACTGGTTGACCGGAATTTTCACCGGTTGGGGAATGCCCTCCGCGGCTGCAGGTGTGCTGGTTGCTTTTCTCGGCACGCTTCTACTCATTTCTCTGCTGATGGTGTTGGATATTTTCCTCGTCTGGCTGGAGCGCAAAGTGGTGGCGCGCTTCCAGGATCGCCTCGGCCCGAACCGGGTTGGGCCGTTCGGCTTGATTCAACCGTTTGCGGACATCATCAAGCTTCTTATTAAAGAAGACACCACGCCTGAAGGTGCAGACCGCGTTGTTTACAACATTGCGCCGATGCTTTCGATGATGTCGGTGTTGATCCTGTGGGCTATCGTCCCACTGGCTCCCGTCATGTTAGGCGTGGATTTGAACGTTGGCTTGTTGTACATCATCGCGGCCGGTGCAATCGGTACGCTGTCCATTATCATGGCAGGCTGGTCATCGAACAATAAATTTGCGACTATCGGCGCGTTTCGTCAGGTGGCCGTGATGGTCTCGTTCGAAATTCCGATGGTGACGATGTTGTTGATCCCGACCATTTTTGCCAGGACGATGGGCATGAATGGAATCGTTCAGGCGCAAAATACGTGGTATGTCATCTTATCGCCTTTGGGCGCGTTGATCTTTCTGATCGCCGCCATCGCTGAACTGGGACGCGCTCCGTTCGATATGGCCGAAGGCGAATCGGAATTGGTCTCCGGGTACAACATCGAATATTCTGGAATGAAGTTCGGCATGTTCTACGCTGGAGAACTTCTGCATGCCCTGACCTTCGGCGGCTTTTGGGCGATCTTGTTCTTCGGCGGCTATCGTTTCTTTGGACTTGAGAAGGTCAGCCCGTTCCTGGCGATCATCATTTTGATGGCCAAAGCCTTGGTCGGATATTGGGTCATTATGTGGGTCAAGTACACCATGATGCGTATTCGCATCGACCACATGCTGGCCTTCAACTGGAAATTTCTGACACCGCTTTCCTTTGTGCTTTTGTTGGTGACGGCGTTAATGAATGCGCTTCTGGCCGGGACCCCGGGCTGGATCTACCCAATTGGCATGTTCCTATCGAACATTTTGGTGGCGTGGATCGCGCTGGAGATCGTGCGTTCGTACAGCCGCAGGGAACGAGCAAAGATCGATGGCGTGAAAACTGTGGAAGTTATGCATCATTTATAAATATCGAGTTTGTCTTTACGTATCACGTAATACGAATTACGTAAAAACAGATTCCGAAAAAGGAATTCTATGACAGCATCTCAAATTATTTTTCTCATCGTAGCGGTTGTCACCCTCGGCTCGGCGCTGATGGTTGTGACGAGTCGCAATCTTGTCCACGCCGCGTTATGGCTGGTCTCCACGCTGTTCGGTGTGGCGATCATTTATGCCCTGCTCAACGCCGGATTTTTGGCGGTGGTACAGGTGGTGATTTATATCGGCGCGATCGCGACCCTGTTCATCTTCGCGGTTATGTTGACTCGCAAAGATCAACTTGAAGGCGTGCAAGCAAACAGCGGCTGGTGGCTCGGCGCTCTGATCGCCGTGCTGACTTTCGGCGGGCTGTTCGGAATGCTCCAGAGTTGGAGCGGCTTCTCGAAAACTGCTGCCGACATCCCCGTCGGGTTTGACGCAATTGTTCAGTTGGGTAATGCACTAACGTCTCCCACTGGTTTTGTCCTGCCGTTCGAGGTCGCGTCCGTTCTTTTATTGGCGGCGTTGGTGGGCGCGGTTTATGTCGCGTTCAATCGGAAATAGGAGGCCGCGATGATCCCGCTTTCCTGGTATCTCATTCTTTCAGCGGCTATGTTCAGCGTTGGTTTGTTCGGTGTGTTGGCTCGTAAGAATGCCATTGCAATTTTGCTCGGCGTGGAGCTGATGCTCAACGCGGTGAATATCAACCTTGTCGCGTTCTGGCGTTACGGTGATGTTTCACTCATGGCGGGGCAGGTGTTCGCCATCATTGTCTTCGCAGTAGCTGCCGCGGAAGTGGCTGTTGGTTTGGCGCTGGTGATCTCTGTTTACCGCCGGCGCAACACCGTCATCGCTGATGAAATTGATTTGCTGAAGTGGTAGGAGCGTTATGACGACTGAAACATTGATTTGGTTAATTCCATTACCCCCGATCCTGGCGTTCTTTTTGATCGTGTTGTTCACGAATAAAAATAAGACGCTCAGCCACACGGTGGCAGTTGGTGCGGCAGGCCTTTCGTGGCTTGGCGCGATGATCGTTTTTGTGCGCGCGCTCGGCGCGCATGAACTTGGCAAGATACCTTTTGCTTCCGCCATCAATTGGATCCCAACTGCGGACACGTGGTTGAAGATCGGCGTGCTGGTTGATCCGCTCTCGGCTGTGGTCCTGTTCTTCGTGGCATGGACGATCTTTATGATCTTCCTGTACAGTGTGGGCTATCAAAATTTCGGACAGCCCGCCGGCGACCATGACCACCCCGGTCTGCCGCCGCACGGCGCAACAGTTGAAGAACATGGGCACAAGCATGTCGTGCCGTCCATCGAGCCGATGTATTCGCGCTTCTTTGCTTTCCTGGGACTGTTCGCTTTTGGCATGTACACGCTGGTTCTCTCCGATAACCTGCTTACTTTATTTGTTGGTTGGGAGATCATGGGCTTGTGTTCGTACCTGTTGATCGGTTTCTGGTATGCCAAGCCTTCGGCGCGCGATGCGGCGGTCAAGGCTTTTATGACCACGCGCGTCGGCGACGTGTTCATGCTTTTAGGAATTGTCTTCCTCTATTCAGCGACAGGCACACTTTCCTACCGTGAAATTTTCACCGCAAATACTTTGCACGTTTTGGCGACCGTTCCCACGCCGGTCCTCGGACTTTCGGCGGCGGGCTTGATCGGTTTGCTGCTCTTCATCGGCACGGTCGGCAAATCGGCGCAGTGGCCGTTACACGTCTGGCTGCCGGATGCGATGGAAGGCCCGACGCCGGTCAGCGCCATGATCCATGCCGCGACGATGGTGTCGGCGGGCGTGTACATGGTCATCCGCATGTTCCCGCTTCTCAGCCTTGATCCCAGGACAATGACGTTTGTGGCGTTCATCGGCGCGTTCACGGCTTTATTCGCCGCTACGATTGCCGTCGCGCAGAACGACATCAAACGCGTTCTTGCTTACTCGACCATTTCGCAGCTCGGTTTCATGATCGCGGCGCTCGGAACAGGCGCGTACGTAGCGGCGGCTTTCCATCTGGTCACGCACGCATTTTTCAAGGCTCTGCTTTTCCTCGGCTCAGGCTCGGTCATTCATGGAATGGAGCACGGCGTTCTGCACACAGGCAATCATGATGTTGATCCGCAGGATATGTTCAACATGGGCGGACTTCGCAAAAAGATGCCGATCACGTTTTGGACTTTTCTGATTGGTGGATTTGCGCTTTCCGGTTTCCCGGTCTTGACGGCTGGATTCTGGTCGAAGGATGAAATTTTCGCAGAAGCGTTTGGCAGCGGACACATGGCGGTTTTCGTTACCCTGGCTTTGGCGGCCTTCCTGACCGCGTTCTACACCATGCGCCAGATCACATTGACTTTCCTCGGCGGGCCTCGCACGAAGGAAGCTGAACACGCGCACGAAACTCCGTGGACGATGACTCTCCCGCTGATTGTTCTCTCAGTCTTTGCCATTGGTTACGGCTGGATCGGCATTCCTGAACACTTCCCCGGCCTCGGCGGACTCATCCCGAACTGGTTCCATGAATTTGTCGGTTCGACTCTGGCTGTAATGCCCGAAGCTGCGCCATTCAGTTTTATTCCGCTCGCAACTTCATTGATTGTTGCGCTGGGCGGTTTGTTCTTCGGTTGGCTGGCGTATCGCAACGTTCAAAATACATCGCAGGATAAGCTTCAAATTCCGGTTCTCAAGAACAAGTGGTACTTTGATGAAATTTATCATATCGTCTTCATCAAACCTGCAATTTGGTTCTCTGAAGTATTTGTTTCTTTGTGGATGGACAAGGGCGCGATTGACGGCTTCCTGCACATGTTTGGTAAGGTTGCAATAAGTACCGGCTCCACCATCCGCAATTATTTTGACTTACCTGTCATCAACGAATTTTTCGGCGACGGCGCGGCACACGTGACACAATGGGTCGCGAAAAAACTTCGCCCGATCCAATCCGGTCGCATCCAGCAATACATGCTTGTTTCCCTGGTGGTCATCCTTGCACTTGCAGGTTTGCTGTTCTACCTGTTGAGGTTGGCTTAGCCAAATTGGAGTCATGATGGATTTTCTCACTTCCCATCTTCTTAGTTTGATCTTATTCATCCCGGCCGTCTCGGCGCTGGTCCTGCTCTTTCTGCCGAAAGACGAAGCCAAACTTCTGCGCTGGTTCGCGCTTGGCGCGAGTCTGGTTCCGTTCGCGCTCTCCGTCTTTTTGTGGACTCAATTCAAGTCCGGCGCGACCGGCTTTCAGTTCGAAGAAAAATATGTCTGGTATCAAGCCATCAACTCGTCGCTTCATCTCGGCGTGGACGGTTTATCCCTGACGATGGTTCTTCTCACAACGCTGCTGACGCCGCTTGCCATCCTTGCATCCCTCAGTGTGACCGACCGAGTCAAGCCATACATGATGCTCTTCCTCTTTTTGGAGACCGGCATGTTGGGCGTCTTCATGGCGATGGACTTGCTGATCTTTTTCGTCTTCTGGGAAATTGGCCTCGTCCCGATGTACTTCCTCATCAATCAGTGGGGAAGCGCCAACAAAGACTACGCTTCCATGAAGTTCATGATCTATACCATGGGCGGCTCGCTCGGACTTTTGCTCGGCATCCAGTTGCTCGGTTCTCTTTTTGGGACCTTTGACCTAGCCACCATTACTGCAAACTGGAACTCAGCCCAGGGCTATTTGCTCGGCTTTCCGATTGAAACGGTCAAGACCGTTGCGTTCTGGGCCTTCGTTGTAGCATTTGCGATCAAAGTTCCGATTTGGCCTTTCCATACTTGGCTGCCCGACGCGCATACCGAAGCACCGACCGCTGGCTCGATGCTTCTGGCTGGTGTTTTGCTCAAACTCGGCGCGTACGGATTTTTGAGACTCGTCCTGCCGTTGTATCCAGTCGAATCGCAT
>JAMDBC010000114.1 GCA_023484185.1 Chloroflexota bacterium
TTTTTTGTAGGGGCGGATATTGACGGCTATCCTCAGATGAGTCTGGAGCAGGTCGTGGCCGCCAATCCGGCTTTCATCATTTTGGGTGATTCGGCTTATGGCATCACGCCAGAAGCAGTGGCCGCCCGTCCAGGTTGGGGAAAATTGAGCGCTGTCACGAGCAAACAGGTTCTGCCTTTTGACGATAACCTCGCCAGCCGCCCCGGCCCGCGTTTGGTGGATGGTCTGGAGATGCTGGCAAAACTTTTGCATCCTGAACTTTTCAAATGATCACGCGTAGGGGCGGATCGCGATCCGCCCCTACAAAAAACATGCGCCGCGTTCCTTTTATTTCTTCTTTCATCTTTCTCTTGATTGCCCTGCTGCTCAGCCTGGCGATTGGTTCCGTTTTTATTCCTCCGCTGGAAGTATGGCGCGCTGTCAGCGGAGCGTCGACCAATGAGACGTTCCGCACAATTTTGTTGGACATCCGCCTGCCGCGCACGATCCTGATCGCCTTGGTCGGCGCGGCCTTGGCCGGAAGCGGTGCGACTTATCAGGGCTTGTTCCGCAATCCATTGGCGGATCCGTACCTGATCGGCGTGGCTTCGGGCGCGGGCTTGGGTGCGGTGCTGGCAATGTCCATTCGCTGGCCTTACACCGCGCTGGGGTTGATGGCCGTGCCAATGGCGGCCTTCATTGCCAGCCTGCTGACTGTTTTTCTGGTCTACATGTTTGCTCATGTAGGCGGAAGTGTTCCCACCACCAATTTAATTCTTGCAGGCGTGGCGGTCTCCTCTTTTGCCACCTCGTTGACCTCGTTCCTCATGTTGCGTTCCACTGGCGAATTGCGCCGCGCCATCGGCTGGCTGTTGGGCGGAGTCAGCTTGATCGGCTGGGATGTGACGCTGGCGCTGATCCCGTATCTGGCCATCGGCCTGACGATACTGGTCTTGAGCGGTTACGCTCTCAACCTTCTGCAATTCGGCGATGATCAGGCGGCTCAAATGGGACTGGATGTGCGCCGCGCAAAATTCATCATCATCGTAGCGGCTTCCCTGGTTACAGCTGCGGCGGTTTCGTTCGCAGGCATTATCGGCTTTATCGGTCTCATCGTTCCGCATGTTGTTCGCATGTGGTGGGGCGTGGACTATCGGCGGCTGATCCCGCTCAGTATTTTGGGCGGCGCGTCTGCCCTGCTAATAGCGGACATACTGGCACGTGTCGTGATGGCCCCGCAGGAATTGCCAGTGGGCATTATCACCGCGTTGGCGGGCGCGCCATTTTTTCTATGGATTTTGCGCCGAGCGAAAAATCAAGGGCTATGGTGAAGGATAAAATGAGCAAAGCGAATCTCAAAAAAGGCCTGGTGATTGTTAATACCGGCGATGGCAAAGGCAAGACCACTGCCGCGTTGGGAGTGGTTCTGCGCGCCTGGGGACGCGGCTTTCGCATTTGTGTGATTCAATTCATCAAGGCCGAAACGGGTCAATGGGGTGAGGTCAAAGCCGCGAAGAAACTTGGCATCGAATGGCACACTACGGGCGATGGCTTCACATGGACTTCCAAAGATATGGATGAGACCACGGCCCGCGCCCTGCATGGCTGGGAAATTGCAAAAGAAAAAATCGCCAGCGGCGATTATGATTTAATCGTATTGGACGAGTTTACCTACCCCCTGCAATTTGGATGGATTGACCCCGTCCAAACCATTGACTGGTTGAAAGCCAACAAACCTGCTGATCTGCATCTCATCATTACAGGGCGCGGCGCGTTGCCCGCATTGGTGGAATACGCCGACCTGGTGACAGAAATGACGGAAGTGAAGCACCCTTACAAAGAAGGGATTCAGGCGCAGGCAGGGATTGAGTTTTAGCAGGCAAGGATGAATGTTGAAGAATAATGGATGAATATGAAACTCGGTGAAGTTATTAAACAGATCGAGCCTCTCGACCAAGCCGCCATGCAAGCGGCGCGCGATCGTCAGAATATGCTGACCAAGCCTCAGGGCAGTTTGGGACGTTTGGAAGAATTATCAATTCAACTGGCAGGTATCACCGGCAAGGCAATTCCAACCATCAAAGATAAAGTCATCATCACCATGGCCGGGGATCATGGAGTCGTGGCGGAGGGGGTCAGCGCGTTTCCGCAGGAGGTTACACCGCAGATGGTGTTGAATTTCCTGGCGGGCGGCGCGGCAATCAATGTGTTGGCGCGGCATGTCGGCGCACGGGTTGTGGTGGTGGATATGGGCGTGGCATCCGAAATTCAGGATGCAAGCGGAAAACTCATCAGGCGCAGAGTTGGCTCGGGGACGGCCAACATAGCCAAGGGTCCGGCAATGACGCATGCTCAGGCAGCGGAATCCATTCAAAGCGGAATCGAAATCGCTTTGGCGGAAATCGCGCGCGGCGCAGGCATCTCCGGAACAGGCGACATGGGCATCGGCAATACAACTGCCTCTGCCGCGATTGCATGTGTGTTGACGAGTCACTCTCCTGAGAAGATCGCCGGGCGCGGCACAGGCGTGGACAATGAGGGACTCAAACGAAAGGTGAGCGCGATTGCGCGTGCGCTGGATGTGAATAAGCCGAACGCAAAAGACGGACTGGATGTGCTGTCGAAAGTGGGCGGCTTTGAAATTGGCGGGCTGGCGGGCGTGATGATCGGCGCGGCGTCGAAGCGCAAACCTGTGGTGGTGGATGGGTTTATTTCCACAGCCGCGGCGATGATCGCGGTGACGTTCGCGCCGCAGTGCAAAGATTATCTAATTGCCGCGCACCGCTCAAAGGAAAATGGTCATCACTTGATGTTGGAGTGGCTTGGGTTGAAGCCATTGTTCGATTTGGATCTGCGGCTTGGTGAAGGCACCGGCGCGGCGCTGGGTATTTCGCTGGCGGAGGCTGCCTGCAAGATTCTGGCTGAGATGGCAACGTTTGGCGAGGCAGGCGTAAGCGATAAGGAATAAGTGCGAAATTTACGCATCGCTTTCGGATTGATGACCACGCTCCCGTTCAGACTGCCCGACGATTGGTCGGCGGGCGACAGCGGGCGCGCGGCGGTGTGGTATCCGCTCGTGGGGTTAACGGTGGGGGCGTTGACCTGGCTGGCTTGGAAAGGCGCGATGTTTGTTTTTCCACCGCTCGTTTCGGGCATCATCACGCTTGCGGTTTGGGTCGCGTTGACGGGCGGTCTGCATCTCGATGGTCTTGCAGATTGTTGCGATGGTTTATTTTCAAGCGCCACGCCTGAACGCAGACTCGAAATTATGAAAGATCCGCACCTGGGCGCGTTCGGTGTCATCGGCTTGATATTGGTTTTGTTTCTTAAGGCCGCAATATTAGGAACGCTCACTTCGTCCGCAAGTTTGGGAATTATGCTGGCGGCGAGTCTCAGCCGCTGGTGCGTTTTGCCTGCCGCCTTATTGCCTCCGGCGCGTCCCGGCGGCATGGGTGCGGACTTTGCGTCCGGCTTGCGCCGTGTATCCATCTTTGTGAGCGCGCTCCTGCCGCTTGGTGTCGCTTTGGCGTTTGGTTCGCGCGGAATTTTGTCGGCGCTGGCGGGATTGTGTGCGGCAACTTTGGTATTGCTCTTCGCCAGGGCCCGCATTGGCGGCGTGACCGGCGATGTGTTCGGCATGGTGATCGAAGTCGTTGAAGCGATTGTGTTGCTGGTTGTTTCAATTGGAGTCTTGTGAGCAATTTTTCTTTTCGTCTCGGCACAACATCCTACATCATCCCCGATGACATCCTGCCTAATGCGCGCTATCTGGCAGGCAAGACCAAGGATATTGAATTGATTCTCTTTGAAGTGGATGACGGCCCCAATAACCTGCCAGCGCCTGAAGTAATCCGTGAACTTTCGCAAATTGCAAAACAATATGACATGACATACACCGTCCACCTGCCGCTTGACCTCAAGCTGGGCGAGGGCGGCTCTGAACGCGATCAATCGCTGGTGGAGGCGAAACGCGTGATGGATTGCACGCGTCAACTCGACCCGTGGGCTTATGTTCTGCATTTGGACGGCAGATCTGTGCGAACCTCAACTGACGCCGATGTTCTGGCGCGCTGGCAGGATCAATCGGTGCGAGCGTTGGAGATCGCGGCGGAATGGGCGGGCGGAATGGAAAAACTCGCCGTGGAGAATCTTGAAAATTATCCGCTCGATTTTATTGACCCTGTGCTGGAGCGCGTCGCTGTCAGCCGTTGCGTGGACATTGGTCATTTGTGGCTGGACGGCCTTGACCCCCTGCCTTATTTGCAGGCCGCCCTGCCGCGCACGCGCGTCGTCCACATGCACGGCCTGGCCGAACGCGATCATCGTTCGCTGGCTTTCATGCCGCAGGAGAAAGTCCGCGCGGTGTGGGACGAACTCGTCCGCCTGGATTACAAGGGTGTTTTGACTCTTGAAATTTTCTCCGAGGAGGATTTTTTGTCGTCATTGGATGTTATCAGGAAAATATCGCAATGAACACGAATTCCGAACCAAAAAGCTTCACCCTCATTCTCGGCGGCGCGCGCAGTGGAAAGTCATCCTATGCACAAAGCCTCGCCGAGAGTTCCGGCAAATCCGTAACCTTTCTCGCCACCGCGCAAGCATTGGATGAAGAGATGTCCGCGCGCATTCAAAAGCATCGTGCCGAACGTCCTGCTCATTGGGAAACGCTTGAAATCCCACTTGGCATTACATCTCAGATAGGGCAGATAAAATCGGATGTGGTGATTCTGGATTGCATCACTTTGCTTGTTACCAACCTGCTCATGCAATTTGTGAAGGACGACCTTGCAGATGAAAAGCCTTTCGTGCTGGCCCTCCAAAAAGAAATCAATGAATTGACTGGCATGCTCCGCCAAAAAAAACAGGATTGGATCATTGTTTCGAACGAAGCGGGCTTGGGGCTTGTCCCTCCCTATCAAATGGGACGCGTATATCGCGATGCGCTTGGCTGGGTCAATCAAACACTGGCACGCACCGCAGATAAAGTCATCTTTATGGTGGCGGGTATTCCGGCTGTCGTCAAGTAGGTCTTATGCTCAAAATTCAAAACCTCTCCGTCTTTTATGGTCAACGCCAGATTTTGTACGAGGCCAACCTGGATGTGCAATCAGGCGAAGTGGTGGCGTTGATTGGGCCGAACGGCGCGGGCAAATCCACGTTGATCCGCGCGGTCAGTGGAGTTATCCCCATCCGAAGCGGGCGCGTCTGTACCAACGGCGATGATTTTTCCGCGCTCGATCCGATGAAGCGCGCCAAATATATGGCGGTCGTTCCACAGGCGGTTTCACTGCCTCCGGCTTACACGGTTTGGGAAACCGTCCTGCTTGGACGTACACCTTATCTTGGATTTTTAGGACAGCCCTCTCAGACTGATAAAGAACTGGCGCGGCGTGCGCTGGAACGCGTCAGCGCAGGAGGATTTGCAGAACGCCGAGTCGGCGAATTGTCCGGCGGCGAGGCGCAGAGAGTTTTGCTGGCGCGCGCCCTGTGCCAGTCCACGCCGATCTTGCTCCTCGACGAACCGACCGCGCATCTGGATCTGCAATATCAAACCAGCCTGTTAAAGTTGGTTTATGAGCTGGCGCATCACGATCATCTGGCTGTTTTGGCTGCGTTGCACGATCTGAATCTCGCCGCGCATTACGCGGACCGCGTGGCATTGCTGGTGGGCGGCAGGATAACTGCCATTGGGACGCCACGCGAAGTGCTGACGTCTGAACTGATCTCACAGGCATATTGTCTGCCAGTGCGGGTGGTGGAACATCCACTGACCGGAGGTCCGCTGGTGTTGCCTTCGACTTGATGGAATGTGGTCGCTGT
>JAMDBC010000017.1 GCA_023484185.1 Chloroflexota bacterium
AAATTAAATTCAGGGTTCAGGTTGAAGGAAGAAGGAGTTGGCAAACTCATCTCGGAAGGATTGACCGGCAGGACATGCCATTCACGCGCCGCGGGCCAAAATCCCCAAAGTAACAGGCCGCAGGAAAGCAGAAGCAAAAGAACTCCGAGAAGGATTCGCAATCGCCTTGCCATGCGGCCTATTATAACTGGATTAATCTCAAAGACCAATTCAGCGGACTATTTAGAAATCTTGGCTGCTCTCATTTTTTGACACACCATCGCCGAACGGAAAATACGATCGAAGAATCCATCATAACCATCTTTATCGTAAAGGATCATGTAATCGGCGGGACCGTATTCTTCGGGCAAATATAAAATTCCGCCGTTGGGATTAATTTCCAAAATGAATAACTCGCCTTTTTCGTTCATGCGCACATCGCAACGCCCATAGCCCGTACAGCCCATTGCAAGATACATCCGTCGGCCAACATCCTGCAAGCGCGAGACCAGACTTTGATCCGTCAGCCGTCGAAACTCGAAGGGCACGGAATAATCCCACTTAATATCTGAGTGCCAGAAATCGTGACCTTCGGGAAAAATCAATTCAGTCGGCGGATAAACAAACGGCGCGGAAAGATCGTCAGGATTATCCACAATGAAGACGTTGAACTCGCGTCCGACAATAAATTCTTCAACGCGCGCCGCTCCATATTCCGAAGCGATCCGTTCAAACTGGACCCGCAACTGCTTGGCCGTTTCGACACGGCTTTCGCGCGTCATGCCGATACTGCTATAACTATGCGGGTGTTTGACCATCAATGGGAATCGCAAATCCTTGACAGCCTTTTCCAGATCATCCTTCGGAGTAACGCGATGCCCTCTTGCAAAACCAATCCCATTCGCATCGGCCACGGACTGCATTTCTTCGCGACTCGGATCGTAGCAATTGCTGCTTGCACCCGTGAAAGGCAAATTGAGTTCTTCCATCGCCTGAATGACATCCAAGCCGGGATAATCTTCATCCGCCGCGCCATCGCACAAATTGAAATAAACATCGAAGCGATTTTCTTCCGCAAGCGCGCGCAGTTTATCCATCACGGGTCGACGCAGCGTAACCATCTCCCAATCGAAATCTTTTAAGAACGCCGCTGGCGTAAAACCATAAGTCTCTTCATCGTAAAGGACACACACACGCATAAGTCACCTCGTTTCCAATGCGAACCTTATCATAAAAATATTTTCTGTACAATGTTTTGGATGTTCCGAAGTGGCTTAATATTTTCGCTTACCGCAAAGTCAAAACGGTTGTAGAATGGTATCCATGGACTGCTTGATTGAAACATTGAAACAGCGAGGGCAACGCCATGAAAGTCTTCCTCAGTTCCACCTACCTTGACTTGATCGAACACCGCAAAGCCGCGCATGACGAACAACCATCCACGAATTTTTCACGAATTCACGAACATCAAACTCCCATTCGTGAATTCGTGGTCCCCCATTCGTGGACGGTTGACCCCAACAGGATTTCGCTATGACCACAAAAAAGCTCGTACCATTACTCATTGCGCTTTTGGGACTTGCCCTCGTCATTGCCGCGTTTGTGGTGTGGTTCGAACCACCCGCGGAAGGCGGAGTATTTAGTACAGCAGGAGCAATTATTTCATTTCTTCTTGGCGCAGGTGCAAGCCTCAAAGGCTGGAAAGATTTCTTCAAGAAAGATGAACCCGCCACTAGCACGCAACACCAGACCCAAAGCCAAGATCAAAACCAAACACAAAGTCAAGTTGTCCACATTCATAATTATCCACCCGCTTCCCAATTACCACTTACCAATCACCAACCACTCACAAACACTCTCCCTCACCAGCCCTACTTCTTCGGCCGCGCCGCTGAACTCGACATCATCAAATCCGCCCTCTCCCCCGACTCCCGCACCTGGGGCGCGCTGATTGACGGACCTGGCGGCATCGGCAAAACTGCGCTGGCGATCAAAGCCGCGCACGACGCGCCAGCGGAACTCTTCGAGCGCAAAATCTTCATCACCGCCAAAGTGCGCGAACTGACCGCCGAGGGCGAAGCCAAACTGACCGACTTCACCCGCCCGACCTACCTCGCCATGCTGGACGAACTGGGCAAGGAATTGGGCGCAGACGGACTCGAAAAACTCGCGCCCGATGAACGCCCGGACGAACTGCGCCTCGCGCTGGCGGGGGTAAAGGCGCTGATCATCTTCGACAATTTGGAAACCCTGCCCGAAGGGAACAAAGCCATCGTCACCTCCCGCCGCCGCACCGATGTGGACGCGCGCATCGTGCGTCTCGACCGCCTCGCCCGCGACGAAGCCCTGCAACTCATCGCCGAACTCGCCGCCAAATACCCGCGCCTCCCAAAAAGAGCGCGAAGACCTGTACGAGATCACGCAGGGCAACCCGCTCTTCATCCGCTGGATCGCGGGACAGTTGGGGCGCGAAGGCTCGCAGTGCCGCACCATCGCCGAAGCCTGCGCCTTCATTGACAAAGCGCCCAAAGGCAACGACCCGCTCGAATACATCTTCGGCGACCTGCTGGAGACCTTCACCGCCGACGAGACGAAAGTCCTCGCCGCGCTGACGTATTTCAGCCTGCCCGCCAAACTCAAGTGGATCGCGGACATGACCGACCTGCCCGAACGCGCCGCCGAGACCGCGCTGGAAGACCTGACCGACCACTCCATCCTGACCTCTGACCTGCTCGCCCAAACCTACTTTTTGCCCCCGCTGACAGCGAAATTCATCCGCACGCGCCGCCCCGAAACCGTGACCCAAACAGGCGATGCCCTCACCAACCACGCCTACGCCCTCGCCCTGCAATACGGCGGATACAGCAATTACGAAGGCTACCCCACGCTGGACGCCGAATGGGACTTCGTCTCCGCCGCCCTGCCGCGTCTCTTGCAAAGTGAGAATTATCGTTTGCAATCGGTGTGCAACCAACTTATGTTTTTTCTGAATTTCACTGGACGTTGGGATGAACGGTTATGGCTTTGCGAACAAGCCGAAGCGCGCGCTCTCGCTGATAACAATAAAGAACGGGCGGGGCGGGGCGGCGCGCATACGAAGCAGGGTTCGTTTATGCTCATCGCAACCAGCCCGCCGAAGTGCTGGCATGTGCTGCCCGCGCCGCCGAACATTGGCAAAACAGTACGCCGAACAATAAATCAATCGCCATCCAATTACGCGGACTTGGGCACAAACTACGAAAAGATTATCCCGCCGCCATCGTTGCCTTCAGCGAGGCGCTGGAAATATGCCGCAACATTTCCCCTGAAAGTGATGATGTAGCTAGCGTGCTGAACGACCTGGCAGAAGCAGAACACGAAAACAAAGATTACCCCGCCGCCGAGCGCGACTACGGTGAAGCCCTGCGCATTGCAAAGAAAATTAGTCAACAAGAGGGTATCGCCGATTACACAAGTAATCTGGCAGCACTTGCCCTCGACCGCGAGCAGTGGGCAGAAGCCGAGTCCCTCGCCCGCGAAGCCCTCGCGCTGGCAGAAAAAGTCGGGCGGCAGGAGTTGATTGCCAACGATTGTCACCACATCGCCATAGCCCTGCTCAAACAAAGCGGTAAGTCGGATTGGCAATCCGACCTACAAGAAGCCTTATCCCTGTCCCGCCGCGCCGTCGAGATTTACACACGCCTGCGTCATCCCAGTTTGCAGTCAGCGCAGGAAACGCTGGCGGAGATCGAGAAAGCAAGGATGAAAGATGAAAGATGAAGGAGGAATGAGGAATGAGGAATGAAAAAACAATCCTTCATTCTGCCTTCCACTTATACAAAACCGCCGACGACAAGCGCAAGCTCAACGCAAAGATAGACCACGGGGAACGAGGTCAAAATCCACGCGAGTTTTTCGTTGCGGCGCTTAAAGGCCACCCACGAGCCGATGATGGGAATCAGCAACAACAGCGGTAATACGTAAATCACGATGTAACTGAATTTGAGTGAGCCGTCCAGCAGGATGCCGAACACGGCGAGAGCCGCCGCCGCCACAATGGCAAGGACGCTGACAATTTGGGAAACGATCATCCAGGCAAGCAAAAGTTTACTGCGGGGAGCGGGGGAGTTATCGGATGTGGCCATGGCTGTCTCTCTTTTGAAGATGGGATGGCGCAAGTATAATTCAATCACGCATCAAAGTGGCCATCCACGAATAAGGCCACGAATACTCGAACGGCGTCCATTCGTTTATTCGTGGCAATAAATTCGTGGACGGTTCTTCCACTGAAAACTGGAGACTTCATGAATTACCCCCCCGAACCCTTCCGCATCAAAGTGACCGAAACAATCCGCCTCATTCCACCTGCCGAAAGAGAAAAGTCCCTCAAAGAAGCAGGCTACAACCTGTTCTCGATGAAAGCCGAAGACATCTTCATTGACCTATTAACCGACTCAGGCACCGGCGCGATGAGTTCGGAGCAATGGGCAGCCATCATGCGCGGCGATGAATCGTATGCGGGGGCGCGTTCGTTCCATCGGCTCAAGGCGGCGGTCGAAGATATTTTCGGCTTCAAGTATTTCGTTCCCACCCATCAGGGACGCGCCGCCGAGAATATTTTGGCCGCGTGCCTCGTCAAGCCCGGGATGTACGTCCCAAGCAACATGCACTTCGACACCACTGACGCCAACATACGTGCGCGCGGCGGACGCCCAACCAACCTTGTCATTGACGAAGCCTTTGACATCACCAATCCGCATCCGTTCAAAGGCAACATGGATATCAACAAGTTGCGCGCCTTCATTCAAAAGGTCGGGGTGGCGACTATTCCGTTTGGGATGATCACAGTCACAAACAACGCAGGAGGCGGTCAGCCCGTTTCGATGGAAAATCTCAAAGCGATTGCGGATGTCTACCACTCATACAAGATTCCGTTCTTCATCGACGCGGCGCGCTACGCCGAAAACTGCTTCTTCATCAAACAACGTGAACCCGGCTACGAGTCGAAGTCTGTTAAAGACATCGCGCACGAAATGTTTTCTCTCGCCGACGGCATGACCATGTCCGCCAAGAAGGATGCGATTGTCAACATCGGCGGTTTGTTATGTTTGAATGACGAGTCGCTTTTTCAGGATATCAAAAACGAATTGATCCTGCGCGAAGGCTTCCCGACTTACGGCGGACTCGCAGGTCGTGATCTTGATGCAATGGCTGTGGGCTTGTACGAAGGCCTCGACGAATCGTATCTCGCCTATCGCCTCGGCCAAACTGCGTACCTGACGGCGCGTCTCAATGAAGCGGGCATCCCCACCATCCAACCCGCAGGCGGGCACGCTGTTTATCTCGACGCGGCGGCTGTCCTGCCGCACATCCCGCAAAGCGAATTCCCTGGTCAGGCACTGTGCGTCGAACTCTACCGCGAAGGCGCGATCCGTGGAGTCGAAATCGGCTCGGTCATGTTCGCTTACCCCGATCCCGATACAGGCAAAATGATCTATCCAAAACTTGAATTGCTGCGTCTCGCCATCCCGCGCCGGACGTACACGCAAAGCCATTTGGATTATGTCGCCGATTGCGCGGCGAGAATCAAATCACGCGCCGATAAAGTTCGCGGATACAAATTCACCTACGCTCCAGAACTACTGAGACACTTTACCGCACGCTTCGAACCTCTATAATCTCACCACGAAGTCACCAAGACTCAAAGTCACCAGTTTTTTTAGCGCCTTTGAGTCTTTGTGGTTAACTTGACACCTGACACTTGACACAGGATACTGGACACGTGACTCGCTGGTTTGACCCTT
>JAMDBC010000160.1 GCA_023484185.1 Chloroflexota bacterium
TGGGCTGGATGATGGATGAGTATTCGCGCCTCGTCGGGCAGTACACGCCGGGCGTGTTCACCGGCAAGCCTTTGGGCGGCGGCGGATCTGAAGGCCGCACCGAAGCGACTGGTTACGGCGTGATCTACACTGTCCGCGAAGCCATGAAGCATTTGAAGATGGATTCCAGGAAAGCTGTGGCGACCATTCAAGGCTTTGGTAACGTGGCGCAATATGCCTCAATTGGCTTCGTGGAAATGCTGGGTGGAAAAGTCGCCTGCGTTTCGTGCTGGGACCGTCATGAAAAGAAGTCATTTACTTACAGCCGCAAAGACGGTATTGATCCGCGTTTCCTGCTGACCATCGTGGACGAGTATGGCACGATTGACAAGAAGGTCGCTGAGAAGGCTGGCTATATTGTTGAAGACGGCGATGCCTGGATCACGAAAGAAGCGGACGTGCTCGTGCCGGCCGCGCTCGAAGGCCAGGTCAATGCTGATACAGTCAAGAAGATGTCCAGCCGCGTCAAGATCGTGGCGGAAGGCGCCAATGGCGGCGTCACACCCGAAGCGGACGAATTCTTCAAGTCCCACAAGATCTTCGACATCCCCGATTTTCTGTGCAACGCAGGCGGCGTCACGACTTCGTACTTCGAGTCGGTTCAGAACGATATGAACTATTACTGGACGAAGGAAGAAGTCCTTGGGAGACTCGATACCAAGATGACGCAGGCGTTCAACAACGTGATTGAAATGTCGGTGAAGGAAAACGTCTACATGCGCGATGCGGCTTACATGGTTGCCATTGACCGTGTAGTCAAGGCCATGCAGTTGCGCGGCTGGTCATCGTAACGATTTACAGTTGGAATGAATAAAGTAGATTTATAAAATCTTGCGAAGGTTGCAACCTTCGCAAGATTTGTTTTTTCTACAATTCGCAAAAACGGTCTATGCGCTTGCTGATGATGGCGATGCTGTCCTCCCAGAACTTGCGCTTGCGGATGTCGATGCTGAAACGTTTGGCAAGATCAGCTGCGTTAGCTTCACCTGTGGATGCGAGCAGATTCTTATAATCTGCCACAAAGGATTCGCCGCGCTGCTGGTAAATGGCGTACAAGCCAGTGGCAAACAGCAGACCAAACGCGTACGGATAATTGTAGAACGACAGACCGGACGAAAAATAATGCGGCTTCCACGTCCACATGAACTTTTGCAGATAACGTTCATCAAGTCCGTCACCGTAAGTGGCTTTCTGAGCACGTTCCATGATGTCGTTGAAATCGTCCGCGGAAAGTTCGGATTGTTCGCGGCGCTCGAAGACTTCCTTCTCGAACAGATAGCGCGAATAAATATCCACAACGATCTGCGCCGCTCCCTGGATCTGCGCTTCCAGCACAGCCAGTTCCTCCTGCGGATCTTTGGTGTTGGCGAGTACCGCTTCGGTGACGATGGTCTCGCACATCGTGGAGGCAGTCTCTGCCAGCGTCATCGGCGTGAGTTGTTGCAGTTCGGTCTTGCCCGCCGCATAAGCGCACTCGTTATGGAAGGCGTGACCGAGTTCATGCGCAATCGTTGAAACTTGATCGAATGATCCGTCGAAATTGCAAAGCACGCGGCTCTCCTTCACACCCGCCACGCCCATGCAAAATGCGCCGCCGCGCTTTCCGTCGCGCTGTTCAGCGTCGATCCAATTGTTGTCGAAAGCGCGCCTGGCGAACTTGGTCAGATCAGGCGAAAATTTTCCAAAGTTCTCAAGAATAAAATCGCGCGCTTCATCGAACGAATACACTTTATTGGTCTTGCCGAGCGGCGCGAAGATATCCCACCACGCCAATTTCTCCTTGCCGAGTTTTTTTGCCTTGGCGTTGTAATATTTTCTGAACATCGGGAAAGATGCTTCCATCGCACCCATCATCGCTTCGAGAGTCTTGCGGTCGATGCGCGAGGCTTCCAGCGATGAATGAACGGCATCCTTCCGGCCGCGGCGTTTGTTCAACGTCACCGCTTCGCCCTTGACCCCGTTCAGGCAGGCCGCCAAAGTTTCCTGGACATCAGCCCATGCTTTGTTCTCCGCTTCGTAGCCGCGGCGGCGGACACTTTCATCCGGATGCGAGCGCTGGTTGATCAACGCGGGCATGGGAAGTTTCTTCGTCTCGCCGTCCAGCTCAAAGTCCACGGAAAGTTGCGAGGTGACCGTGCCTTGTAGTTTCTCGAAGGCGTTGCCTCCGCTTAGGCTGAGTTCCGAAGCGAGTCCTTCCAGTTCGTCGCTCATCTGATATCGGCTTTGTTCCGCCGCTTCACGGAGCATGAAAGCGTGCGCAGCAGCGGATTTGTTCTTTTCGATGGCCTTATCGAGTTTATCGCCGGTTTTGCCCAGCCAGCTTCTGAAGCGAGTGAAGAGTTTATTCATCGGCAGGCTGGCCTGCTCAAATTCGGACAATACGCGCATGGCGTCCTTGTTGCGCGAGTCGGTGGTGACGAATGAATAAATGAACGGGACGATTGTGCCGGAAAGGGTTTGAATGGAATTGAGCTGGTCAATGGCTTTGCCGATCAACGGCGCAAGTTCTTTTGCGGGCGTTTTTGCCCCGGCCTTGCTCAACTTTTTATCGAAGAACTTTTCAAAGCTTGCGACTTGCTTCTTGTAATCCGTGATGGCGGCTTTGAGCTCTTTTGATTCGAGCGAGGGATAGACATTTGCCAAATCCCAATGAGGATTAGTGGACATCAGTATTCTCCATTTTTGAGATGTTTAAAGTATACCAAGTGTTTTTTTACTTCACCATGCGCCAGAACAAAATGCCGGAGATGAGCGCGAGCGACGCGCCGAAGAAAAATGGAGCCGATGCGCCAAAGCCGGTCCATGCGCCTGCGCCCTGCCAGAGCAGACCGGCGATTACAGATGCAGGAAAGACAGTGATGCCGATGGCTGCGTTATAGAGACCATACGCAGTACCGCGCCCCGAGGCCGGGACAATGTCTGCAACCATGGCTTTTGCCACGCCTTCGGTTGCGGCGTAATAGAGACCATACAATCCGTAAAGCAGCCAGACTTGCAAACCAGTGTGAGATAACGCAAAGCCAAGATATACCAGACCATAAGCGATCCATCCGCCGATGATGAGCTTGCGCCGCCCGATTTTGTCGGACAGCGATCCCAGCGGCCCGGCGAACGCCGCGTAAATGAAGTTGAACGTTACCAGCATCAACATGATCTGCAAAACATCCAGTCCGCGATTCTGTCCGAGCAGAATGATGAAGGAGTCAGAGGAGTTTCCAAGCGTGAACAACACCACTACGAAGAGAAAGACTTTGAAGCGTGAATCCATTTCCTTTAAATGCATGGGGGTAACAGGTTTTGCGCCGACGCTTTTCAATGGAACATCGTTCGCTCCGAACGCCAGAACCAAAACTCCCAGCACCGCCGGGATGATGCTTGCCAGCACCGCGATCTGAAATGTGCGCCGCGTCAGATCTACCGCGTTGGCCTCGGTCAGCCAGACGATAACGGCAACCGCTAAAAGTCCGAGGAAAGCACCGGCGGTATCTCCGGCACGATGCACGCCGAAGGCGAGTCCGCGCTGCTTTTCGTCAATGCTGTCTGCGACCAAAGCGTCGCGCGGCGCAGTGCGGATTCCTTTTCCGATGCGATCAGAAAAACGGACGCCGAGCACCCAACCCCACGCGTTTGCAAAAAATAAAAACGGTTTCGAGATGGTCGAAAGGGCGTAGCCCGCGACAGCCAGCCATTTGCGCTGACCAAGTTTGTCGGAAAGCGAGCCGGCATACACTTTCATCAGGCTGGCGGTGGTTTCGGCGATGCCGTCGATCAGACCGATGACCGCTGTACCAACGCCAAGCACGTTGGCGAGATATAAAGGAATGAGGTTGAAGATCATCTCCGAGGAGATGTCGGTGAAGAACGACGTGAGCGTGACCGCCCAAATATTACGCGGCAAACTTTGCAGCGACGATTTGTTTTCCATGTTGTCCTTTTTGGCTTTCTGGCCGGAATTATCCACTGATTACAAAGATTTCACCGATTTTAAGAACAAACCTGCGTAATCTGTGGATAGATTTTGCTCTTTCTCGTCAAGAACGGCAAAACGCCAAAACAAAAAGAGAAAAGAATAATTTCTTTTCTCTTTGCTTCTTCCTTCTGCTTATTCTTCGCCGCCTTCGTCGGCCGCAGCTGGTTGTTCGATCCTGATAACGTCGCCATGATAATTGATGACGATCTTGAAGCCGAGCATTCCCAGATAAGCGCGGCCATCTTCAGGAATGCCTTGCTGCATCAGCGTGTCGAATTGCTTGTCCATGTTTTTGAGTTGTTGTTCGATGGCCGCCTTGGTAAAAACATCTTCCTGGCCGAGCATTTTGGCGGTTTGTTCAGAGATGAGGCCCTCGCTGCCCTTCATCATCTCCTGCATTTGTTTTAGCACCTGACGATCCACCAGCTCCGCCGGGATATGTCGGCGGAAGCCCGCGTCGTTGATCACATAAGCTGGTTCTTCACCGATGAATCCGGTCTCCACAGCATGGTCGTTTTCATCGATCACGAGACCGGCAAATAAAGGTTGTCTTGGCATAAATCCTTCTTTTTATTAACTGGATGAAACAATCTGGACGCGCGTCCCCTCGCCCGGCTTATACAAATACGGTGTTCCCACAGGGACCTCGGGGCGGGTCCAGCGATAAATGAATTTCGCATCGGCTGGAGACAAGTTCACGCATCCATGACTGCGCGGTTTGCCATAATCGTTGTGCCAGTATGTCCCATGGAACGAGACTCCCGTGCCAGTGAAAAAGCTGACCCACGGCACACCCGGCAAATCATACCCTTGACCAGCGCCCGCTTCGCCGTCGTTGGTCATGTGAATGGTAGGCCCTTTATGAAAAGTTTTGAAATCGCCAATCGGGGTCCTCGTCCCCTTGCCGCCGCTGGAACAACGCGCAGTCAGAACGGCTTTATCGTCTTCGAATGCGGTTATGGATTGCGTGGCAATATCCACGTAGATGTGCTTTCGGTATTCGGGAATATCGGGAGAAAGCAGAGTCAGCTCATCATCCGGGACGAGGCGCATGTCTATGGACGCGACGTAGAAAGAGGCCTGCAGTTCGCTGTCATAGATTTCGTACCACACGCCTTTCTCGTAGCGATTGACCGAAACACCGGTCACCCAATGCGTCGTCCCATAATAAATACGGTAACCGCGCCTGGCCCAAAAAGAGGGGCTTAAGTGTGTATCGCTAAACGGGACGGTAATCTCGCCCAGTTGTCCCGCGGCCGGGATTTGAAAGATTGATTTCTGGTAATTCGTTTCAACCGGCTGGACCCAACCAGAATATGTGTAACCTTCGTTGTTAAGCCGGTACCATTTTTTGTTGTACGGGTTTCCAGCGTCGCCGTCCACTTCGTCCGTGACATTCACCACTTCATCACGGCCAAAGATGTGGGAAGTCTTGGCATTAAAGGATGGCTCGCTATATAAATAAATTCCGCTCTGGATCATGCGTCCCTGCGCCGTTGACGAAGCAAAGGCGCGGTCAAGGTGCAGTTCGGCAAGGAATACGCCGAGCATCCCCGCACCGGAGAGTTTTAAAAAATCGCGTCGTGAGAACGGTGGGTTTATCATGCTGTTTGTTGGATTGTATCTGATTAATAATTCCGGGGAGGTATGGGAACAGAAAATCTAATATAACTCTAAGAAGCCGAATTGCAGACCGCGGATCAACCCTGATGAACACTATTGTTCTGGTATATTTTCAAAACCCCTTTT
>JAMDBC010000120.1 GCA_023484185.1 Chloroflexota bacterium
CGGGGGTGAAGACGTTCGGCAAATCGTGGCCTTTGATCGGTTTCCACAAAGTTCGACCAAGTCCATCGCGCCGCCATTGCGCGCCGGTGGCAACGATAATATTTTGCGCGCCTGCTTCGAGAATTTCAGCGGCGGTCATCGGGCTGGACGGATAAACTTGGATGTTGCGAAGTTTGCCAATTTGTGTGACGCGCCAATCCATGACGCGCCGCCATTCGTTGAGACCAGGCAAAGCCGATTCGCGCAGGACGCGTCCGCCAAGTTCCTTGCGGGCTTCGAGCAGCGTGACCGCATAGCCGCGCTGACCCAAAGCGCGTGCAGCTTCCAAACCGGCCGGGCCCGCGCCGACCACCATGATGTCTTTCCCAGTTTTCTTCGGCGCAATAATTTCAGGATGCCAGTCGCGCCGCCACTCCTCACCCATTGTTGGATTCTGCGTGCATCGAATTGGGACGTAACGCGTGTCGCCAGTGATGCAGATGTTGCAACCGATACATTCGCGGATATCTTCGATGCGGCCTTGTTTAACTTTCTCCGGCAAAAACGGATCGGCAATCGAAGGCCGCGCCGCGCCGATCATATCCAGCACGCCGCGCTTGATGGCGGAAACCATTGAATCGGGCGAGGTATAACGTCCCACACCCACGACCGGTTTGGTCGTGAGTTTTTTGACGAAGGAAATATATTTTTCCTGATGGCCTTCCTTGTCGAAGCGCGATGTGGCTGAATCATTCGGCCAGTTGCTGATATTTACATCCCACAGGTCAGGCAGCTCGGCCAGCATCGCCACAATATCGTGACCTTCACCCTGATGCGTGATGCCGTCCTCACCGAGCAGTTCATCCACTGCAAAACGCACAGCCACCGCGCATGTATCGCCGACCACATCTTTTGTGTCCTCGATCAATTCGCGAAACAGGCGCACACGATTTTCGAGACTGCCGCCATATTCATCCGTGCGGTCGTTATAGCGGCGCATCATGAATTGCATGGCAAGGGTCAAGCCATGACCGGCGTAACAATAGATAATGTCAAAGCCGGCGCGCTTGGAACGCAAGGCCGCATCTCGATGCCAGCGCCGCAAATCGCGGATGTCCTGCTTGTCCATGCGGCGCGCCTGCACCGGGTCATAACCCGAACCACCGATGGTGCTCGTGGCACGCGGCCCAAGTGGTGTGGAGCGCGAATAAATATTCGAGGCGTCGAGTCCGTTATGATTAAGTTCAATCCCCGCCAATGCGCCGTGCTTGTGAACCGCATCCGCCATCAGGGCCAGTCCGGGGATGTCTGCATCGTCCCACAAGCGGCCTTCAAAATAGGGAGCGATGTCGCTGGTGTGATGGATCTCGACTTCCTCGGTGCAGACCACGCCCCATCCGCCCTCGGCTTTGATGCCGCGCATGGCGGCGTGTCCCTGCGGCATTCGATAACCGAAGCCATTGCAATGCGGCACTTGATAGAAACGATTGGGAGTGGTGACGGGGCCGATGCGGATCGGCTCGAACAAAATGTCGTATGGGCTGGTCATTGAATGGTTCCTTTCGGGTCAAGAATACCATCCTCCGACTCAGGCCGTCAAATGACGAATATCATGTGAATTTTTCAAAACAGGGAATGTCATTGCGAGGCCGAGCAAAACGAGTGCCGAAGCAATGACATGTCACAGAGCAGATTTATTTCAACAGCGGCGGAATCTTTTCAAGCATCTCGCTTCTTACCTGACGGAAGACAGCCAGCCGTTCCTCTTCCGTGCCCTGCGCCCTAGCCGGATCGCGAAAGCCCTCGTGGACGCGTTTTCCCTTCCCCAGCCAGACGGGGCAGGACTCGTTGGCATCGTCGCAGACCGTCACGACCAGATCGAGGGCTGCGTCGCGGAACTGCTCCACGCTTTTGGATGAACCAGTATGCTCGATGCCGATCTCATGCAGCGCCTGTATCGCCATTGGGTGGACAAAGCCCGCAGGCCGCGTCCCAGCCGAAAACGCCCGCCACTCAGGGTAGTGGGCATTGACAATCGCTTCGGCCATCTGCGAACGGCAGGAATTGCCTGCGCAGAGGAAAAGCACTTTTCGTTTCATTTTGAATTTTGCTGCTTCCAGAATTCACTGCTTGTATCATTGATCTCGGTTAATTCGCCAGTCACAATGAACACGGTCCGCTCACAGATATTAGTCACGCGGTCCGCGAAACGCTCCAGGTTGTGCGCCACCCACAACAACCAGTTGGCGCGTTCGATGGTTTTCGGGTCGGCAATCACAAAGGTCATCAACTCGCGGTACACCTGGTTATAAAGCGCGTCCACCTCGTCATCTTCAACAGGAATTTGGCGGGCAGTTTCAATATCTTCATTGACGAAAGCGGTTAGGGAGCGATGAAGCATGTCCGCGCCTTTTTGAGCCATGCGCGGGACGTCGATCAACGGTTTGAGCAAAGGCTGGTCACCCATCCGCAGGTTGATGTTGGCGATGCCCTTGGCATAATCGCCCATGCGCTCCAGCTCGGAGATGATCTCCATTATCGAAGCCAGCAGGCGCAGATCATGCGCCATCGGCTGTTGCGTGGCGATCAGGATCATCAACTGACTTTCGATCTTAAAACGCTTCTTATTGATCTCTTTGTCGTTCTCCAATATCTGCTGGGATGCTTTCAAGTCGCGCTTCTTCAACGCTTCCACCGAGCCGATGATGGCCTGTTCCACCATTGAGCCAAGCAAAAGGACTTCGTCTTTTACCTGCTTTATTTCTGTTTCAAAGGTTTTTCGCAACATAAGAACCTCGTTTCATGCCCTTTTCATTCATTATATTACCCAAATCGGCCGGTGACATAATCTTCCGTGCGTTTGTCTTTCGGATTGGTGAAAATGATGTTCGTATCATTGAATTCAATCATGCGCCCGGCGCGGTGTTCGTCGATCATCATCATGGCGGTGTAATCTGAAACACGCGCCGCCTGCTGCATATTATGAGTGACGATGATGATGGTATATTCCTTGACGATCTCGTGCATCAACTCTTCGATCTTGAGAGTGGAGATCGGGTCGAGCGCCGAGGCAGGTTCGTCCATCAGGATGATTTCGGGTTCGACGGCCAGCGCCCGCGCAATGCACATACGCTGCTGCTGACCACCGGAAAGGGAGAAACCACTTTGATGCAGCTTATCCTTCACTTCGTCCCACAAGGCAGCCTGGCGAATGGATTTCTCCACGATCTCGTCCAGGTCGGCCTTGCGCCGGATCCCGTATAAGCGCGGGCCATAAGCTACATTGTCATAAATACTTTTCGGGAAGGGGTTGGGACGCTGAAAAACCATACCGACCCTGCGGCGGATATCTACGACATCCACCCTGGCGGTATTGATATTCTCACCATCCAGAATGATCTCACCTTCCATATGTGCGCTGGGCGTAAGATCGTTCATTCGATTAAAGGAACGCAGTAAGGTTGATTTTCCGCATCCCGATGGACCAATGATTGCGGTAATCTTATTCTCCTGCACCGAGAGGTTGATATCAGCCAGAGCGCGAAACTTTCCATAATAAACCGAAAGGTTCTTCACGTCCACTTTATTGGCGGGAATGCCCTGCGCTACACTTTTGGATGCATCAATTTTGGTTTCCATGGCTTTATCCCTGAAGCGCACGTTTGCGCGACTCGACCCATAGACGCGCCATGATTTCAATCAAAAGAACAAAGGCCATCAACACCAACGCCACGCCCCAGGATTGGTCGATCCGTTCCGGGTATGGTTGTTGGGCGTACTTCCACAACGTCAGCGGCAGCGAGTCGACCGGCTGGTTGATGATGCGTCCCAGAATAGCGAACACACTCTGATGCGCTTGAAGGCCGCCCTTCACGATCAAACCAACATCGAAACTGTCATTGCCCAATGCTGTAAAGAGCAAGGGGGCAGTCTCGCCGGCTGCGCGCGCAATCGCCAACAGGAATCCGGTGATGATCCCGTTGAGAGCGGCAGGAAACATCACGCTCAATGAAGTTTTCCATTCCGGTGCACCCAGTCCCAACGAACCTTCACGCAGGGTATAGGGAACCAGCTTTAGCATTTCCTCCGTAGTACGGATGATCGTCGGCAGCATAAGAATAGCCAGCGCCACCCCGCCCGCCAGGGCTGAAAAATGCTTCATGGGTACGACCATCAAAGCGTAAACAAAAAGGCCCAGCACGATAGATGGTACGCCTGAGAGTACATCCGTGCCAAAACGCAGCGCCACACCCAAGGGGGTATTCGGGTTGCGGGCCGCATAAAAAGCCGCCAGTACGCCTGGCGGGATGGCAAACAGGCAGGCCAGGAAGGTCATAATGATGGTACCTTCTATGGAGTGCAACACGCCGCCGCCTGTGACACCCAGTGGGCGCGGGAGTTGTGTGAAGAAAGCCAGATTGAGTGTTGGACCCCCGCGATAGATAACGTATCCAACAATCCAAAACAACGGGATGAGTGCCATCAAAGTCAGCAGCCCCGTGACAGACAACATCAAGGTGTTCACCATTCGGCGGCGCTGTAAATTTGAGGCCTGATTCCTGACAATCAACTCCTGAAAGCGGGTCATGCGCGCGCCTCCTGCGGTGTCCGCCGCGCCACCTGCCACACCAGAAAGCGCGCAATCAAATTCAGAATCAGCGTAATGACAAATAACGTCAAGCCGATTTCAACCATGGCGGATGTGTGCAAAGTGGAAGCAGATTCGCCAAATTCATTGGCCAGCAGGCTGGCCATCGTATATCCTGGTTTGAGCAGTGAACCGGTACCCTCCAAAGAATTCCCTATTACCATGGTCACGGCCATCGTCTCACCGAGTGCGCGTCCCAATCCAAGAATGATTGCGCCGAGAATGCCGGAAAGACCATAAGGCAACAAAACCTGCCAGATCATCTCCCAGCGCGTGGCGCCCATGCCCATGGCGGCCTCGCGTTGACTGTCAGGGATCGCCAAAAACACATCCCGCGCGATTGCTGTAATGGTCGGGATAATCATAATTGTCAGGGTCAAGGCAGCGGCGAGGCGTGACGAACCACTCTGTGGGATCGGTCCCGTGAAGAAGATTTTAAGTAAGGGTACCTGACCAAAAGCCAGGAATAACGCCTCACCGATTGGAACAACGATCTTCGGCAGGAAGACAAAGATGCCCCACAAACCGTAAACGACGCTTGGGATGGCTGCCAGCAACTCAATCATCCAATTAAGCGGCAAACGAATTTGCGGCGGGCAAAGTTCGGCCAGAAAAATGGAAATACCCAAACTGACAGGAATCGCCAGGATGATCGCAAATATCGAGGTTACCAAAGTGCCATAGATGAAAGCCCAGGATTGAAAAACACCGGTGGCCGGATTCCAGGAGGAATCTGCGGTAGGAAGAATGAAGGCCCAGCCGAGCTTGGCGCGCGCCTCGGCGGATTGCTGCCAGAGCATCCAGCCAATGGCAACGACAACCGCAAGCACCAAAACAGACATCAATATCACGATCCCGGACCAAAGTACATCCCCATGGCGAGTGGATCGTCTCAAGCGAGCGATCCAGTTGTTTTTTTGCAAAGCGGAAACGTTTTTCATTTCAAGCTCTCTTGAAGTTCTGATAAACGCAGGCTATTTTATTCACTGTGAAGTCCCGAGACGATAAGGAAAATTCCTTGACTTGTCGTGATTATAAACTGAAATGGAGGGCCTCTCTCATACCACAGGGAGAGACCCT
>JAMDBC010000196.1 GCA_023484185.1 Chloroflexota bacterium
GCAAAAAGACATTTCAGACACGGAAGGTCAGCTAATAATCTACGAGCGGACGAACGATCACGCGCGATGAGCGTGTGCCCAAGTAAAAGTTCAACCACCGCGTGCAATTCGTCGGGCGCGCTGAGAAATTTCACGGCCGCAGAGCGCACACTCGGACAGATACAACTCGACCAGACTCGCCGCCAGGAAGCGCTGGATTCTTTGCGCCAAAGAATCGTGGATGATTTTGGCCTGGTGTCGTTCGAATACGCTGCGAATGTAGATGGCCCGGTGCCGCTGCCGTTCGATGGCATGGTCGAACAACTGCCGGTGGTGACGCTGATCGCACCGGAGCTTGAAGAACAGATGATACAGCAGCGTGCTCGTCTGCGCCGCATGGGGCCGATCAACCCCGATGCAAAAAAGGAGTTTGATTCAGAGTCTGAGCGTTATTCGTTTATGACCACGCAGATGCGAGACTTGCGCCAGGCCGAAACGGACCTGCGTCAGGTCATCACTGAGCTGGATGAATTGACGCGCCAGGAATTTGCGAGAACTTACGAAGCGGTAGATAAACAATTCCGCGCCATTTTCACTCGACTCTTTGGCGGGGGATCGGCTCGATTGGCGTTGACCGACCCGGACAATTTAGTGGACACCGGTATCGAGATCGAAACGCGTCTGCCCGGACGCCGTGAGCAAGGATTGTCCTTGCTTTCGGGTGGCGAGCGCAGTTTGACGGCCATCGCGCTGGTGTTCGCGTTGTTGAAAGTTTCGCCGACGCCAGTCTGCGTGATGGATGAAGTGGACGCCATGCTCGACGAAGCCAACGTGGGCCGCTTCCGCGACCTGCTGGTGGACCTGAGCAAGGATACACAGTTCATCATCATCACGCACAACCGCAACACCGTGCAGGCCGCGGATATCATCTATGGCGTGACGATGGGGCGCGACTCTTCGAGTCAGATCATCAGCTTGAAATTGGATGAGATCAGCGACGAGATGCTGGGTCAGAGCCGGGGGTAAAGTTGACCAACTTTACAACTAAGAATAAATAAAACTCGAATCATAAAAGTATGGCCAATCAACCGCGCTTTTATGAACTGAGCCGGGAAAATCTATTGACCTCTTGCATAGGTGTCCGTAGGGCGGGTTTGCAACCCACCAAAACCTATGTTTTCAAAAGCTGTCAGGCTACACGCCTAACCTACTTGAGACTTTCGCGAGTGGTCTATTAGCAGATGTGCAACTTTTTCAAGGCAGGATCATCAAATAAGGATCTCGAAAATATATTAGGAGTTTGAAACATGGAAATGCTTATTGACTTCCCCGGCGGTTCGCGCGTAGATGCACATTTCGGCCCATATACTGTTCCCACCGACCAGCCGCCTGCCGCCGGTGCGCCAACGCCTTTCGCAGTTTTCCTTTCGTCCATCGGCACCTGTGCCGGAATTTACGTGCTCGGTTTTTGCCGACAGCGCAATCTCCCGACCGATGGCATTCGCATTATCCAACGAATCCACAGCAACCCGATGAACGGCATGGTGGAAAAGATTGACCTGGAGATTCAAGTCCCGCCGGATTTCCCGGAAAAATATCGCCCATCGCTCATTAATTCCGCAGAATTGTGCGCTGTGAAGAAACATCTTGAGAACCCGCCTAAGTTCGAAATCTCAACCAAAGTCGCTTAAATCTCTCTTGTCTGAAATTTGAAGGTTAGGAAGCGCAATCATTTGGATTGCGCTTCTGTTTCTGAATATGTTCATCCATCGGTGTATACTTGTCCCATGCAACTTTTGACATTTGGATACATCGAATGATTGAAACGGCAACACAAGATATATCGGTTAAAGCTTTACAGGCTGGTGATCGGGCTGAGTTTGCCAGATTGGTGGATGCTTATTCTGGTCCCATCTATCGTCTTGGTTTACGTATGTTGGGCAGGGAGCAGGACGCCGAAGATGTTTTGCAAAATACATTTCTTCAGGCGTTGACGCACATAGCAAATTTCGAAGGCCGATCAAGTTTATCAACCTGGTTATATCGTATTGCGGTCAACGAAGCTTTGATGTTTTTGCGCCGCAAACGGCCGGAAGTTAACATTGACGATAACGATGCGGATGATGATGAAAATGATATATCCCCATCGCAATTTGTGGACTGGGACGCGCTGCCGGAAGATGAATTGCTCTCGTCCGAAGGCAAGAAAGCGCTCGATCAGGCTATCCAGGATTTACCGGAAACTCTGCGCATGGTTTTTATCCTGCGTGACATTCAAGAGCTTTCCATTAAAGATACTGCCGAGGCGCTTGGTCTCAGTGAGACCAATGTCAAAACCCGCCTCTTGCGTGCTCGTCTGCACTTGCGTGAACAGTTATCGGCCTATTATGGCGAGCGGATGAATCAGGAGAAAAAAGATGACTAAATCTACTCACACCACCTGCGAGTCTTTACTTGGCTCCCTCTCTGATTACATTGACGGCGAGCTGGGTGCGGAGCTGTGCCGCGAGATCGAAAAGCATATTTCGGAATGTGAAAACTGCCGGATCGTTGTGGACACCACGCGCCGGACGGTCGATCTCGTCCGCGCCTCAAACCGCCCTGAAAGCGGTTTGCCGGAGGATGTGCGCGATCGCCTCTTCAAACGTCTCAACCTGGACGATTACCTGAAGCCATCGTCAAAATAAGTATGTTGTGCAGAAAGGGGGAGAAGTGTAACCTTTTCTGTTCGCCTGCATCCAAACTCTATGAACAATATTTCTGACATCTTTGCATGGTCAGGAAAATATATTAGGAGTAAATATGGAAAAACTTCTCAACGAACAGACTATCAGCCAGATCAGGGAAGCGTTTCAACAAATGAAAGAACCGGTGCAGATCCTGTTTTTCGGTTCAAATGAAAACTGTGATTATTGTGCCGACACTCGCCAGCTTCTGGAAGAAGTGGCCGCAG
The DNA here is from genome assembly GCA_023484185.1 of Chloroflexota bacterium. Next base: position 2,933 of record JAMDBC010000196.1, read on the forward strand.
TCGATGACAAACTCGGCATAAGCGTCTATGATTTGCAGGCAGATGCGGATGTAGCCAGTAAGTTCAACATTGACAAAGCGCCCGGCATCGTGATCGCCGCTAAAAGTGGTGATCAGATCATGGATTTCGGTATCCAGTATTCTGGCATTCCGTCCGGGCACGAGTTTGGCACCCTGATCAACGACATTATTCTTGTCTCAGGCCGAGACTCGGGGCTTAGCGCAGAGGCGCGTGAGTTCTTGAAGAATCTCGAGAAGCCATTGCACATGCAGGTGTTTGTCACCCCTACCTGACCGTATTGCCCGCGAGCCGTGTTGCTCGCACATCAAATGGCAATGGAAAATCCCGGCATGATCCGCGCGGAAGGCGTGGAGGCCACAGAATTCCCGGAACTGGCGAATCGTTTCAACGTTCAGGGCGTACCGCAAACCGTAATCAATGCTGGAAGCGGGATGGTGGTTGGAGCCGTGCCTGAACAGAATTTGATCGCAGTGATTAAGCGCGCTGTTCAGTGATCACTTCCTGTGAATAAGCAGGTATTCAATGGCAAAGAAAATTTCCCGTCGGAGAAAGAACAATGATAACAACATCCGCCTGATGTTTATTCTGGGCGCGGGGTTGATTCTGGTTGGTATTGCAACCATCCTCCTCCTGTCAGGCAATCAGAGCACGGTGGCTTCTCCTCAGGCGGATAATCAATCAACGATTCCAGCGGCAGTAAACTATCCTGCGCCTGATCTCTCACTTCAAAATGTAAATGGAAAGACCGAGTCGCTGGTTGATTACCGCGATAAGATTGTGCTGGTCAATAATTGGGCCACCTGGTGTCCGCCCTGCAAAGCGGAAATTCCCACGCTTGAAGTTTATTACAAAGCGCACGCCGCCAATGGTTTTATGATCGTAGGGATTGAAGCAGGCGAACCCCAAGCTGATGTTTCTAAATTCGTTCAGGAACATGAGATGACGTACCCGGTTTGGTTTGACCTTAAGAATGCAGCATTGGATGCTTTCAAAAATCAGAACCTGCCCAGTTCTTATGTGATTGACCGCAAGGGCGTTATTCGCCTGGCTTGGGTCGGTGAGATCAGTCAGGCGATGCTCGAAAAATATGTCACTCCACTATTGGCAGAGAATAACTGATTTTGAGTTATAAAAAATAGAACCGGTGATGCCGGTTCTATTTCTCTTTGCAGTTTATTGTTTTGCTTCAATTAGATAAGTGTCGGCATCCCGCCAGGTCATTGAAACAGACTTGAACCCGGCATCTCGAAGATACTTACTCACTTGTTCAACTGACAAACGGTGGTGGAGCGGGGGCCCGGCTTCACCCGTCGCGTCTGGACTCCAATCCAGCACGGCCAGAACGCCATTTTCTTTCAAGATGCGGCGCATTTCGCTGACCATTTTTTCGGGCGGCGTTACTTCATGAAAAACGAATGCCGCCCAAATCCAATCCAGGCTGGCATCGGGAAGTTCTATCTCTGGCAATTCGCCCAGGATTGAGCGCACCTGTGACGGCGGGTTGTGCCGCGCAAGTTCATCCAGCATTTCCTGGCTGACATCCAACGCCCAAACTGTGCCGCTTTCGCCGACAACGTTTGCCAGTGGCAGCGTCCAGAAGCCGGGGCCGCTACCCAGGTCGAGCACAGAGTCTCCGGGTCGAAGAGAGAGGCGGCTGAGAAAACTTTTCGGGTCCCAACGGGCTTGCCGGTCCGGGCCTAGCAGGGCATGCATTTTGTGGTGATCAAAACGACGTTCGTCTGAAGTCATGAAATATTCCTTTCATTCGTAAATCGATAAGAGTTTTAACAACTGGAGATAATTATGATCGCTTTTATTGATCCGCCGCGAAGTATATCGCCATTGTTACGGTTGGGTATCTGGTTTTCTGAAAGAGTCACCGGGCGGACGATGCTCCCGGCGCGGATATTAGCCTGGTATCCCAAAGCTGCAATCGGCTCCGGCGCATTGGAGTCGTTGATGGCTCACAAGGATGGACGATTGAATGAGCGTATGCTCAAGCTGGTGCGGATGGCGGTTTCGTTTGCCGCAGCATGTCCATTTTGTATTGATATGAATTCCTATGAACATCAGGGCCTGGGCATTGCTGAGCAGGAAGTGCTTGCATTACGCGGGCAGATCGAGTTGGAAAGTATAAGTACTTTCTCGGTTCGTGAACAATTGGCGATCCAGTATGCGCGCCTTGTTTCACAAACACCACTTAAATTTCATCCGGATTTTATTGGTCGGCTAAAAGAAAATTTTACAGAACGTGAAATCGTTATTCTGGCATCGACAGCTGCCCAGGTGAATTATTGGGCCAGGCTTATTCAAGCTTTGGGAATTCCGCCAGCTGGTTTCGGCGAGTAATGCCTTAGGCCTTGCTGGCTAATTGCTTGAAATAACCTGTGACAGCTTTCCAGATGGGACAACGGTCATAAACGGCTGTAAAAACAACGATGGCACCGAGGGTATATAGAATCCAACTATTGCTAGCCATTGTGCTAATGCCGGCGATAACCAAGCCTGTCCCAAAGCGTAGAGCGCGCTGACCATTCGTAAGAATGGATTGAGTTGGGACACCGCCCGTTGACAATGTCTCAAACATGGTTCGCAGGGTACTGGCTGGTTTTGCGCTCACATAACGCAAAGTTTCTTTTCCCTTGTTGTAAACGATCAAAGTTGGAATGCCATAGACATGCAACTCACGCAGGAGATCGGCGTTCTCATCGGTGTTGATTTCCCATAGGTTAACGCGCCCGTT
>JAMDBC010000062.1 GCA_023484185.1 Chloroflexota bacterium
TCGAAGGCGGAATATGTCATCGCGCTGAAAGCAACCAGTAATGCGGGAGAAACTCATCCGAAAGAAAATATTCGCCGGGCCGCGTTGCTGCATTTATCCTGCTGCCTGAATCACCCGGATGTGACAAGTTTTGTAAACGCCATTCTCGATGCGCAGGAAAACAGCCTGAATATTTATCAGACACTGAAAAGCCAATCAAGAGAACTTCACGAAAAACTTTCCAAGTAAAGCCCATCCAACTATAAAAACAAAGTGCGTTGAAAACATAGCAACCTTTTTATTTCAGAGTGTTCTAAATTTCAAGCAAATCTTGGCAAATCATTTTCAGTGAGGAGAGAATCATGAACGCCAGTGCCCAATCCACAACCCAACCTCGAATGAGTCACTTCAAGCAGGCCCTGCTCTCGCTGTACTGGTTCGGCACAAACGCACATTGGGCCGCCATCCTGTTGATCACGCTCCCCAAACAGGCCTTCCTAATCGGCGGCGATGCAGTCAAAGGCCAGACGCTCGGAACGGTTTTGCTGGTTGGCGCATTCGTTTCGATGGTGGTCGCGCCGCTCTTCGGCGCTTTGAGCGACCGCTTCACCACACGCTGGGGCCGCCGCCGTCCGTGGATCGTACTTGGCACGACTATGAACGTGATCGGCATCTTCGGCCTGATCTACTTCCCACGCCCAAATGATTTGGGGTCGCTACCATTGTTCATCATCGCCTTCATGTGGGTCGAGTTCTGGAATAACGTGGCAACCGCACCTTTCTCCGCGCTGATTCCAGACATCGTCCCGCCCGAACAGCGCGGTAGCGCTTCCGGCTGGTATGGTTTGATGAGCATGTTGGGAAATTTCGTCGGAGCCTTGAGCGCGTTGATTTTTACACATAACAGCGTCACCGATTTAACCGCCATCTACTATTTCATCGGCGCCGCGTTGGTCTTCGGAATGCTTGGAACCGTTTTATTCATCAAAGAACCTGTTGTGGAAAAACGCAACCTTCCGCCCTTCAACTGGGGAGAATTTTTCCGAGGCATCATTACGCCGCTCAAAGACCACGATTTTCGTTGGGTGTTCTGGACGCGCTTCCTGATGGTAATGGGAACTTTTACTGTGCAGGAATTTCTCCAGTATTTCATGAAAGATGTGGTCAAGGATTTTTCAATCTTCGGACATAAACTGGCAGACAACGCCGAGTCAGCGGTTTCGTTTTTCTTCCTCGGACTCTTGCTGGGCGCGATCATCAGTTCGCTGGCGGCGGGAATTTTGTCCGATAAGTTTGGACGCAAATTCATGGTCTACGTTTCAAGCGGACTTCAAGCCATAGTTCCCATTGCCTTCATTTTCTTCTGGCCTTTTGGATTTGTCGTCGGGATGGGGCTGATCTTCGGCCTTGGTTACGGCGCATACCAGGCCGTGGATTGGGCGCTTGCCAGCGACGTTCTGCCTTCACAGGATGATTACGCAAAAGACATGGGCGTCTGGCACGTGGCCATGACTTTTCCGCAGGTGATCGCCACGCCAATTGCCGGGTTTATGCTGGATAATTTCCAGAGAGTTGGCGCACAAACTGGCGCGCCAAATTTAGGCTATACAGCAATCTTCTCGCTGGCAGTTTTGTATTTCATCCTCGGGACTGTGCTGGTAAGAAATATTCGAAAGGTGAAATAATTTTTTTCAAAGACGACAAAAAATATCCTTGGCTTTTAACAAGATCAGCCATGAATTCCACTAATTCGCACAAAGACGCCCAGCTTCTAGATAAGCCGGGCGTCTTATTTTTCTTATGTGTTCAAAAATTCGTGTAATTCGTGGATATCTTTAAAGCAACTTTTTATTTCTCGAAAATCCACTGATCAACTTCGCGCTTCCACTCGACCAGTTCTTCCTTCCTGAACCACAGCGCAACTTCCTTTTCACCGTTGGTGACTTCGTCAGACGCGTGGGTCAGGTTGCGGCCTACTTCGAGGGCAAAGTCGTGTCGAAGCGTACCCGGCGCGGCCTCGGTCGGACGCGTGGCTCCCATCGTCTGACGAACAGCAGCCACTGCATTAGGTCCTTCCCACACCATCGCCATCACCGGCGCAGAAATGATATAAGAAATCAAACCATCATAAAACGGCTTGCCTTTGTGGATAGCATAATGCGTCTCTGCCAGTTCTTTGCTGACTTGCATAAATTTAGCGGCGACCAGCCGAAGTCCGCGGCGTTCGAGGCGGGCAATAACCTCGCCCATTAATCCGCGTTGCACGCCATCTGGCTTCACAAGTACGAGCGTTCGTTCCACAACTTCCTCCAAAAAATGAAATGTGTGGGTCGGACTGGCAGTCCGACCCACTTATTTAGCGAAGTAATTCTTCAGCTTTTGTATACGCGTCCAGCGCCTCTTGCAGGCGGCTACCGCGCATGTACGCGTCACCCAGCGCCTGCCAGATGGATACTTCCACTGGATAACGGTACAACGCGTCGCGCAGATCGCGGATGATTTCCTCAAGGAACTTGCCTCTGCGGATCAACTTGTCGTAGACTGCTACAGCGGTGGAAATATTGCCACGTCCCAATTCGGTTTGGGCATTGACAAGTGAATCGGCCGATCGCGGCATGAGAGCGCTGGTTTGCTTCAAGGGCGGCGCGGCTGGAGATTTTTTCTCCGGTTTCGCGGCGGGCTTCTTGTCGGGCGGCGGTTCTCCAAATGCAAAATTCGGCTCACCCACAGGCGGCTTGTTTGGACTTGGCGCGTCTTCAACAGCCTCAACAGGTTCCTGCGTTTCTGCCGGATGCCAGTCAGCAGGGCTGGCCGGTTGCCTGATCTCTGGTTCGGCATCGTCCTGCAGCCAAGAGGGCAAGTCGCTTCCTGAACCGGCTTGCGGAGCATTCTCCTCTATGTCAAGTCCCGCCAGCCAATCGGGCAGATCTTCCTCCCGCGCGCCTTTCGGTTCAGAAGGTGCCGGGCCAGGCTCGCTTAACCAGGCGGGCGCAGAGTCCGAGCCCAGGATGGGAGGTTCTTCTTTTGCTGGCGCGTCGCTAATATCCGTGTAGGTATCTGCACCGGACAACTCGCTTAACCAATCAGGAGATTCTTTTGGAGTAGACGCGTTATTCTCTGAAACGTCGCCTTTGGACTCGCTCTGTTCCAGATTACGAAGCCACATGCCCGTCTCATCCATGGATGATGAGGCGGGTTGCGCCACAACCGGGGTCTCATCAATCGCTTTAGCTTGGTCCACCCAATCGGGGGCAACATCTGTGCGCGCGTTGGGATCAGACACCAGCTCCTCGGATTTCGCGCCGTACTTGCTGGCCAGACTCTCCAGCCAGGCTATGCCGTCATCCTGCTCCCGCAAACTGGTGCCCAGATCACCAAGAGAATCTGGCGGGGCTGGTTCATGAGTAGATTTTTGTACATGCGCTTCGGGCGCGGGCTGGCTGGCAGCGGGTTGCGAAACTGGCGCGGCATTCTGGTCATCCGAGTTTTTTAGCCAGGCCGGGATATCATCAAAAGCCTGCGGCACCGCAGGTTCAGGTTCAGCCACGGCTGGCGCGCCAAGTTCTTTTAGCCAGGCATTCGAATTTGTATCAGCAGTTGAATTGGATTCAGGCGCAGGTGCTGACTCTGGCACAGAAGCCTGATCACCACCAAGATTGCGCAACCAATCCGGCGTATCGGCCAAAGGAGCAGGCCGGGCTTCGGGAGTTGAAACAGCCGCGGACACACCAGTCGTCGGCGCCATGGCTTTGACCCAATCGGGCAGATCGGCCTGCACCGCCCCGAACGATTCAGATTCGCCTTCGAACGACGCGGGAGATTCCTGTGACTGCCCATCCGACTCTCCCCAGCCAGCTTGACGGAGAAAGTCCGGGATTTCCTCCTGGGGCTTTGAAACGGAGGCCGCTGCGGGGGCGGCCTCGATCGAAGCCGATGCACCGGAAGGCGCAGTGGCCTTCAGCCAGTCGGGTTGTTGAGCGGAAGCACCCATGGCAGTCGCATCGGATTCCAGACCAATTCCCAATTCCCCACCCCAGCTGGATGTGCTGTCACTGACCGAACCTGTGTACTCAAAGCGTTCGAGGCTGACTGCGGCATCGGGCACTTCGTTGGAACGGAAAATGGATTCCTGCGCGAAGGCCGCATAAGGGTCGAGTTCGCTAACGCGATGGCGATAAACCTGAGTCGACTCGGCGCGCTGCGTTCCGGGCAGGAGTTCGACCATCACGCGATTGGCATCGTAACAATAAGGGAAGCGCTGCAACAACTGTGAACAAATGTCGCTGGCATCCGTCTTCTGCCCATTACGAAAATAAGCCTTGGCGAGCAGCACCTGCATGTCCGTGCGCTGCGCGTCGCTGGCAAGCACGGCCTTGATCTCGGAAATGGCCTGATTGTAAAGTTCGCCCTGCACATACATTTGCGCCAGCGCGCCGCGCGTCAGCCGGATCTTGGGAGGTTCGACGCCATCGCGCCGGCAAAATAGTCTTTGCAATTCACCTTGAATGGCGGCATTCGAAGGCTGGACTTCGAATGCGCGCTCCATGTGCCAGATCGCATCGTCGAGTTTATTTTGTTCGTCGCTGATAATGCTCATGCCAACGTGCGAGACAAAATCATCCGGCACGGATACCAGAATGCGCTGAAAAATATCCACCGCTTCTGCATATCTCTTAGCCTCAAGATAGGCTTTGCCAAGCAGGCGATACGTTTCAAGATGTTTTGAGAAAGCCGTCAGGATATGGCGGCAATGGGCTATGGCTTCATCCAGCCGACTCTGTTCGATCAGCTTTTCGATTTCGCGGTTGTAAATACGCAGGGAAACTTTTGCCATGAAAGAGCGCTCCGCTTTAAGTATGCCCGATTCCTAAAAATTACGCAAGCCTATACGCTATTTTACTCGTAAAAGAGCGGAAACGGCGGGACAATCTTGTCGCCGATAACGTGCGCGGCGGTGACTCGTTCCCGGGCTTCGGCCAGCTTTTTCTCATCATTGGCATGGATGGTAAACAACGGTTCGCCCTTTTGAATTTTATCGCCAACTTTGTGGTGGATGATAAAGCCGACGGCGTGATCCACCGCGTCGGACTTTTTGGCGCGGCCTGCTCCGAGCGTAACTGACGCCTCTCCCACGCTGCGCGCCTCGACTTGTGACAGGATTCCGCTTCGAGGCGCATTTACCACCTCGACAAATTTGGCGCGCGCCATCTTGTCAGGCCGGTCTACGTAAGAAACGTCGCCGCCCTGCGCCTGCACCAACACGCGGAACTTCTCAAAAGCCGAACCGTTTGCGAGGGCCGTCTCAGCCATCTTTCGGCCTTCGCTCAAATCTTTGGCACGCTTACCAACCACAAGCATGTGAGCGCTGACGTGCAAACAATGTTCACGGAAATCCGCCGGGCCGCCGTCTTTGAGCGCCTCAATCGCCTCCTTGACTTCGAGCGCATTGCCGACGGCATGACCGAGCGGCTGGTTCATATCCGACAGCAGACAGATCGTTTTGCGTCCGGCCAGGTCGCCGATCTTCACCATCAAGTCGGAAAGTTCACGCGCCATCTCAAGCGTTTCCATGAACGCGCCATTGCCAACTTTTACATCCAGCACGATGGCTTGCGCACCGCCTGCAATCTTCTTGCTCATAATGGATGAAGCGATCAACGGAATGGAGGGAACGGTTCCCGTCACATCGCGCAGTAGACATCATTATTAAGAAAC
>JAMDBC010000159.1 GCA_023484185.1 Chloroflexota bacterium
GCGAGGATTAACGGCCTGATCATCTCGCGGGTCTGATAAACAATAAAGACGAGAAATGCAATGACGAGCGCAAGTGCAAAATAACGTGCTGGCAGACTCCACTCAGATTTCATAAAAGCCTTTTTACAGCCGATAAAGTCGGCTCGATGATGGGCGCAGCAGTGACCGCTTGCATGGCGGCTTTGACATCTTTGAGGCCGCTGCCGGTATTCATCACGAGGACGGGGTCTTCGCTTCCGACCACGCCTGAGGCGGTTGCCGCGACCAAACCAGCGTAGGCGGTCGCCCCGGCCGGTTCGGCGAAGATGCCCATTTTGCCAAGTTCTGCCATCGCTTTGAGAATCTTCGCATCAGGGACAGTGATATAAGTTCCACCCGTTTCCTTTGCGGCGCGCACGGCACGTAAACCATCGCGCGGCAAGTCTACAGAGATGCTGTCTGCCAGAGTCGCGGCGGAAACCGGCGTAATCTTTTCGGTGTCCGCATTGAAAGCATTGGCAATCGCAGCGGAGCCTTCAGCCTGCACGCCCATAATGCGCGGCATGTTGGAAATCCAGCCAAGCGCAAGCAAATCCTTGAAGCCCTTGTGAATACCCGAAATAATGTTGCCATCGCCCACTGAGACAAAGATGGTCAATGGAGAATGGTTATCCAGCAGGCTGTCTTTTTTATGCCAGTCGTAATGAGCGTCAATCCACCACTCCCAGATTTCGAAAGCGGCGGTCTTTTTCCCCTCGGCAGTGAAGGGGTTGTGGCCCGTGTTGCGACAGTACCAGCCAAACTCGTCCGCGGCTTTGACGGTCAGATCAAAGGCATCGTCGTAGGTTCCATCCACCAGAATGACTTTCGCGCCGAAGATGAGCAGCTGCGCCACTTTGGCGGGCTTGGGTGCGAAGATGATGGCCTTCTGTCCGATCGCGGCGGACATGCACGCCAGCGCCGCGCCCGCGTTACCGGTTGAGGCAGTCACAACGATTTCGGCCTTGATCTCCTGCGCACGCGCTACCACAATTGCCGAGGCGCGATCCTTGAACGAAGCCGACGGATTGCGCGACTCATCCTTGAGCCAGAGATGTTCCAGCCCGAGTTTTTCCGCCAGGCGCGGCAGTTTGAATACGGGAGTCCAGCCTGCCATGTGGAGAGGCGTCGCTTCACCTTTTGGCGTACTGACTGGCAGGAGAGGTTCGTAACGCCAGAGTGAAAAGTCGCGGCGGCTGGTGATATCTTCGGGCTGGAATTTCTTCTTGATGGCCGGGTAATCAAGCTCGATATCCAGATTGCCGCCATCTTTCGGACAGGTGTACTTGACCTGTCCGGGCAGGTATTCGGTCCCGCACAATGAACAGCGATAGCCGGTGAATTTAGTCATGGTTTCCCTTTTCTCTGCTTGATTTTACCCGATAGATGGCTCAATATAAAAAGGACTCTCAGACTTGAAAGCTTGAGAGCCCCTTTTTCATTTCAACTTATTTCTTTTCTCTTTCCCACAGTTCCCTTGCAATCATCTCCTGATCCACAGGCGTCTTATCAATCCGCACACCGACAGCATTATAAATTGCGTTGGTAATCGCAGGCGTGGTCGGGATACTGCATATCTCCCCCACTCCTTTTGCGCCGTAGGGACCTTCAGCGGTGGGATGTTCAACGATAATAGAAGTGATCTCTGGCGTTAGCATGATGCCAGGGACGCGGTAGCGGGCGAGATGATCGGTAACTACGTTGCCGTTGTCCATAATGAATTCTTCGGTGAGACAGTTGCCGAGGCCCATCATCACGCCGCCTTCGATCTGTCCCTGCAAGCCAAGCGGGTTGACCGCCATGCCCACATCGTTGGCGGAAATGACTTTCAGAACGCGGACTTCGCCCGTCAGTTTATTGACTTCCACTTCAGCGGCCTGCACGCCATAGGAGAAGGCAAAGTGCATGTCACCGCCTGTGCCGAGGGGTTGGGTCTTGGGCGCTTCGTATTCATAGAGGGCGCGCGGCTGTTGTTCCATTGATTTCATTTCTTTTGCAACATCAGTGTATGTCATCGAATGTCCGTTGACATGAACAATGCCATTCTCGAATCGAATTTGTTCGGGACGCACGTCATATTTTTCAGCCATGGTAGCAGTGATCGCTTCACGCAGAGTCATTGCGGCATAGCGCGAGGCATTGCCAGTGACGAAAGTTTGGCGTGACGCAGTTGTCGGGCCGCCATTGGGAGTCAGGTCAGTGTCCATGACGAGAACGTGCACTTGTGATGGCGACACAGACATTTCTTCTGCGACGATGGTCTGCATCACGGTCACCAGTCCCTGCCCCATTTCGGCGGAGGAACTTCTCACTTCAAATTTTCCGTTGTCGTAAAGTTCAACTTCCGCGTTGGATATATCAGGCACGCCACCGCCGAGTCCTGTGTTCTTGTAAGCGGCAGCAAAGCCCCAGGCGCGCACCAGATTCGGATTGGCGGAATCCACTCGAGGGGCGAAAGGAAGCGGCGTATGCTTCCGCATTTCCGCATCAACTTTATCAATGCACTCCATCAGGCCAACCGACTCGCGCAGTTCCTGTCCCGTGTTGGTGATGCTGCCAACATGAAGAGAATTCATGCGGCGCAATTCAATGGGATCGAGATTCATTTTTTCGGCGAGCATGTCCATCATCGACTCAACCGCAAAGGCAGACTGCGTGACGCCGAAACCACGGAACGCGCCCGCAGGCGGATTGTTGGTGTACATGGCGTAACAATCGGCGCGCACGTTGGGAATATCGTATGGGCCTGCGGAGTGCGTGGTGGCGCGGGTCATCACTTTTTCGCCAAGCGACGCATACGCGCCCGTATCGCCGTACAGTTCCGTTTCAACCGCGACGAGACGGCCATTTTTCTTGGCGCCGATCTTGACGCGGATCTGCGTGGCGTGCCGCTTCGGATGCACGAGCAAACTCTCGTGGCGATCGAACAATAATTTCACGGGGCGCTGAGTCACATTGGCAAGCATGGCAACATGGATCTGCCCCATCACATCTTCCTTGCCGCCGAAGCCACCACCCATCAATTGACCAACGATGCGGATGCGCTCTTGAGGCCAACTCATCACGCGCGCAACTTGCTCCCGATCCTGATACGGAATTTGCGAGCCGACATAAATCTCCATGCGGCCATCGGGCAACGGCACACCGATACTGCATTCAGGTTCGATGAAAGCGTGATCGGTCGTGGGCGTGTGGAAGGTGTGTTCAAGGATCACATCCGCTTCGGCAAAGCCTTTATCCATGTCGCCTTTGCGGACTTTGATGTGCTTGAGCAGATTGCCCTTTTCGTGGATTTGCGGGACTCCCTCCTGCCGTGCCTGCACTGGATTCGTGATAACGGGCTGGATTTCGAACTCCGCTTCAATCAACGCCGACGCCTGCTCGGCGATCTCCTGAGTTTCCGCGGCAACGATGGCAAGCGCATCGCCCACATATCTGACGCGTTCACCAATACCGATCATCACAGGCCAATCGTAAATAACCAGTCCATGATTCTTTTCGCCAGGGATATCGTCAGCAGTTAAAACGGCTACTACGCCTGGCAATGCTTTTGCTTTTGAAATATCCAATTTCTTCAGGAAGCCATGCGGGATCATTGCACGGCGCGCTTTGGCATACAACATGCCGTCGAACGCAAGGTCATCGGTATAGATGGCATTGCCTGTGACTTTCTCGAATCCATCGGGTCGCAGGTTGGTATGTCCAACTGATTTATGCTCATGAATCGAATCAGGGATATGTGGTTTCCTGACAGGTTCCCCCGTTCTCAAAGATTCGGCTGCTGCGAGGATCGCATTCTCAATCGAAGGATAGCCCGCACAGCGGCAGAGTGTATCTTTCAAAGCAAAACGAACATCGTCACTGTCAGGATTCGGATTGCGCTTGAGCAAAGCATACGCGGTCATGATCTGGCCGGGGATGCAGAATCCGCATTGGGCTGCGCCGTGTTCAACAAACGCTTCCTGAAGAGGGTGGAGTCCCCCTCTCCCTAAGGGAGAGGGGGTAGGGGTGAGGGAAGACAACCCTTCGATGGTGACAATATTTTTCCCATCCGCGCGCTCGGCAGGATAGATGCACGAGACCACAGGCTCGCCATCCACAAGGACGGTACACGCGCCGCACTCGGCCTCATCACAGCCGATCTTTGTGCCCGTAAGTCGAAGTCGCTCGCGCAGGAGGGTGGAGAGGGTTTCGCCCGCAATGGGTTCGAGAGTGTGTTTGATGCCGTTAACTGTAAGTGAGATTAGGTTGTTCATTGTAACCGCCACAGTGGTTTAGTGTCACAAAGAAGCATCAAATTCTGTTAATCGGGTAAAGGTACCTATATTCGAAAACGGCCGCCAACCTCTTTCAATTGCAAGGCGAAATAACCACCACTCAAAATCCCGAAAATAGATTTGATCTGATGTAAGATGAGACAAATCAGATCCGATAATTTCAATGTCATAGAGCGTGAACCGTAACGAATATTCACTTATCCAGAGCCGATTCTGTTTACCCCACTTATTACCAAATTTCTCAACAAAGAGATTCCCAAAATACTTTACTTCGAGTGAATCTGTGGACTTTATTTCGATGTGCGCATGGTCAGATTCTACAATAATTGAAAATAGGTCAACTTTTTGCATTTTAGCTCCGTTCCTGTTCCATCACAAAATACTAAGTGAAACTAATCAAAGAACTGTGTGTCTTTCCGTCTCAACCGTCAATTTGCTCTTTTCCATACATTTTCGAGTATTTCCCTAAATAAACCAATAACAATGTGCCGACGATAATCCGCGCTGGCACGGCGGGAGTGGAGCCTACCAAACCACTTGGACATCATATTTCCGAATATCATCATCCACCGATAGAAGCGGCATGGATTCAACCTGGCTTTGGGCAATCAGTAATCTGTCAAATGGATCGGCATGGTGCATGGGCAATTTATAGACCTGCACAGCATGATGGATTTGTACAGGCAGGGCTTGAAACCCATGCAGGCTTATGCGACTTGAAATGTAGTGCGTGGGATCTTCTGGTAAAACGAGACGCCCACGGGCGGCTTTAATGGCAATTTCCCATGCGCTGGCAGCGCTAAGGAAGATTTCGTTACTACCATCTGCGATGATTTCCTTTGCAATAGTGGATAACTGCGAGTCATCCATATTCCACCAAAGGAATGTATGCGTGTCGAGCAGGTATTTCATACTGCGAATTCCTCCAACGGGTCATCGAAGTTAGGCATGATGACTACCGTACCCTTGTCAATGCCTGGTTTGCGCTGGGAAACATTCGAAACCACAGGCAAAATACGCGCAATAGGTTTCCCTGCTTTGGCAATCACTACTTCTTCGCCATTCAAAACACGTTCAAGCAGTTTTGAAAAGTGGGTTTTAGCTTCGTGAATATTGAAAATAGTCATTTGACACCTCTAAAGGCATTGTAGACTAACCAGTGGACTAAGTCAAGCCCGTTCCCACGCGGCTTTGAGCGTATCCTTGAACAATCCACTGACGATGTGCTTGCGATAGTCCGCGCTGGCACGGCGGGCGCTGGAGCGGAATTGGGCCTGGGCTAGCAAAGCATCCAGCGCCGAGTCAAATGTTGAATCTATGAGAGATTGTCCACGCAAAATATTTTCCGCTTCGGTGGCGCGGAAGGGAGTCGCGCCGCCGGGGCCGAC
>JAMDBC010000130.1:0-4529 GCA_023484185.1 Chloroflexota bacterium
AAAATCGTCTTCGGCGGGATCGCCCTCGTGCCGGATTCAGCGGTCTCGCTGTTGCTGCCTGCTTTGATCGGTCTCAGCCGCGCGCAATATTATTTCATGACCAACGAAGCCATTTCCCCTGAGCAGGCATTAGAATGGGGACTGGTCAATAAAGTTTTTGCATCAGCAGATTTTATGCGAGAGACGATGTCTTTCGCAACGCGGCTGGCGGCTGGCCCGGTCGGCGCATATGGGATGGCAAAGCAGGCATTCAATAAGGCAGTTTTACCGAATCTTGAAGAAGCGTTGAAAGTTGAAGCCGACCTGCAGGAAATTGCTGGTCAACGTGACGAACATAAAGAAGGCGTGGCTGCGTTCATGGAAAAGAGAAAACCGAAGTTTCAGTGATCAGTAGCCAGTGATCAGTAATCAGTGAAGTGCGGCGATGTTTATCGCCCGAATCCCGAATACCGAGTATCGAATAACGCTTATGGAATTTGAACCCGTCATTGGCCTTGAAGTCCACGCCGAGATGCAGACGCGCTCGAAGATGTTCTGCTCCTGCGAAGTGGTGGATAACACCGTTGCGCCGCCGAATATTGCGGTGTGTCCCGTTTGCGCGGGCATGCCCGGCTCATTGCCGGTTGTGAATCAGATGGCGGTCGAGTACGCCATCCGTGTGGCGCTGGCACTGGAATGTGAAGTTCAGCGCACCAGCATTTTTGCGCGCAAGAATTATTTCTATCCAGACCTTCCCAAAGGTTATCAAATTTCGCAGTACGAAGAGCCGCTGGCAGTGAATGGCAAACTCGTTATTCGAACATCTGACGGTGAGCAAAGCATCCGTGTGCGGCGCGTGCATTTGGAAGAGGACACCGGCAAGTTGACTCATGTGGATGGCGCATCGCTCGTCGACTTGAATCGCGCCGGCGTTTCGTTACTTGAAATCGTCTCCGAGCCGGACCTGCATTCGGCGGAGGCGGCAAAAGCCTACGGCGAATCTTTGAGAGAGATCCTGCGCTATCTCGGCGTCAACAACGGCGACATGGAAAAGGGCATCATCCGCTTCGAGGCCAATGTCTCGGTGCGTGAAAAAGGCAGCACGGAACTCGGCACGCGCACCGAAGTCAAAAACCTGAACTCGTTCCGCGCGCTGGAACGGGCGATTGAGTACGAGATCAAACGTCAGGGCAAAATTGTCGAGGCAGGCGGAACTGTCGAGCAGGAAACGCTCGGCTGGAATGAAGCGCGCGGCGAGACGTATTCCCAGCGCAGCAAGGAAGACGCGCACGATTATCGTTATTTCCCCGAACCGGATCTGCCTCCGCTCGTGGTGGAAGAGGCATGGGTCAATCGTGTGCGCGATGCAATGCCTGAATTGCCAAAAGCAAAGTCCCGCCGTTTGATCGAAGAATATGACCTGACGGAATATGACGCGGCGCGCCTGGTCGAAGAGCAGCAGATCGCAGACTATTTCGAGTCAGCGGTGCGCGGCTTGCCGAAAACTGTCCAGCCGAAGACGGTGGCGAATTGGATGCTCGGCGATCTGTATTCGTTGATGAATCGGGGCAATATAACGGTCACTCAGCTCAAGGTTCGGCCTGAGGCGCTGGGAGAGTTGGCGCAGATCACGTCTGAGGGACAGATCAATCAAACGTTGGCGAAGGAAGTGTTGATCGAGATGTTTGCTTCGGGCAAGGGCGCGGTGGAAATCGTCGCAGCGCGCGGACTGGAACAGGTCTCAGATGAATCGTTCATCTCCGACCTGGTCAGGCAAACACTGGCCGAAAATCCGAACGAGGTTGCAGGTTATAGATCCGGCAAGGCGGGGCTTCTGAATTTCCTGTTCGGACAGGTGATGAAGAAAGCCGCGGGCAAGGCCAACCCGGTTGTGGTACGGGCGGAATTGGAAAAGCAATTGGGCAGTTAAATTCACGGGCTCTTAAGAACTGTGGTTTCGCAAAAATAATAGGATGAGCATAGTTAAATCTGGCAGGATAAATTTACAGACCAATCCAAACGCCAGAGACAGCCAATGCTCCCCGTGATCGTACAACATTCTGAAACATTAGCGGCATTTATTCTCCAAACAATTGTTCAAAAATATTTTTCCTTTTTTGCGACACGACAATTCCCTCTTTGGGTACGCCCAGCAATACCACTGTGATGTTATCGTGCCCGCCGCGTTCATTGGCTTGCGCCACCAGGTCCTCCGCCGCGGATTTCAAACTGCTGCGCGTCGTGAGCACGCGCAGGATTTCATCATCCCATACCATGTCGGTCAGGCCATCACTGCATAACAACAAAATATCATTAGCCTGCAAAATCACGCCTTGATTTTTCTGCGCCCTATCGTTATCGTCGTCATTGCTCAAGCGCAGACGGAAATCCACTTGCGGTAATTCGACGGATCCCAGATGCCGGCGAATGACATGCACATTCGGATGGTCACGCGCCTGCTCCGGCAGGATGAGGCCTTTCTCGACTGCTTCCTGGACCCAGGTGTGGTCGACCGTTAAACATTGTATTTTCCCATCTCGTCTTAGATAAATGCGCGAGTCGCCGACATAAGTAGTGTAGAGTCTATCGCCTTCGACCCACACGCAAGCGCATGTGGAACCCATGCCGCGCTGTTCAGTTTTGCTGGCTGAGTGCGAGGTTATCACCTGACTGGCCGTGTGAATGGCAGACTCCATGATCTCGAGTGGCTTGTTGCCATTGCTCTCCGAGACTTTCGCGATGATGTAGTTGACCGCCAGTTCGGCGGCCACTTCACCGGCGCGATGTCCTCCAATGCCGTCTGCGACAATGGCGAACAGCACTGGTGTCTTATTTTTGCCAAGATATGAAGCAATGGCATATCGGTCTTCGTTGTTTCTTCCAGACATCCCGGCATGGCTCAAGGCGGCGATGTTTAGATGGGGGCGCTGGGAACGGTTCATGACCAGGGAGTCTCTTTGATGATTTTTGGTTCCGTCGCGGGGGGCGGGGCCCTTAATTCAAAACGAAAAGTTAATTGGCCGAAGTGTACCACGTCACCGTGCTGGAGCGGATAGCCCTCTTTTCCCACCGGCTCAAAGTTGACCCAAGTACCTGCCACTGTGCCTGCGTCGGTCAAAAGATATCCGCCGTCCTCGGTCTGGGTCAAGCGCGCGTGACGCGGACCGAGAGATGGATCGTCCAGAACATAAGTCGATTGCACCGGGTCAGAGCCGAAGATGATCTCTTTTTCGGTGAGGAGAATCGGCGAAACGGGAGCCGCTGCCATGTCAGGGGTGAGGCGTTGAAGCCAGGCGGGGGCGTCCATCTTTTTCGCGCGCCCATTCACGGAGCGTCCGTTTTTGGTGCGGCCTGTTATTGGTTCGACAGTTGCCGGGACCGGTTGCGTGAGCGGGTCCCCGGCGGCTTTGCGCGATTTCCGCGCGTGTGCAAAGGCCGAGCGTATGTTTCCGAGGAAGAGAATCAACAGCAATACCAGCCCGGCCAGGCCGATCGCGCCGTAGGTGGTGTATTGTTTATATCTTGCGAAAAAGGCAGAGATGCCGCGCGGCGGCTGGATGACTGTGACCGTGATCGGAATCTCCATGCTGGTTTTGCTCAATCCCAGCGAATCAACGGCCTCGACCATGATCTTGTGTTCACTGCTCACATTGTATTTGCTGATGTCCCACGTGAATGTATCGAACGGCGCGGCTTTATTTTCAGCCGCGATCACACCGTCCACATAAAACGTGGTGCGGACGAGTGGACGTTGGTGCTTATCGGGAAATTCGATGATGATGTCGATCTTCTGCGTGTCGGGCAAAAGAATTTTGTCGTTGTATGGATCGTTCTGTGGCGGACGGCGCACGATCTGCAGAGGCGGTTGGACGAAGATCGGGTTGGGCGGCTGGATATCTGCTGTGAAGGTTTGATCCGCCGATTGGATTTTTCCGCCCGCGCTTGCGATCTGTACGCTGAGGGTGTGTTGTCCGCCTTTGGTTGTGGTGGAGTTGTATTTGAGTGAATACAATCTTCGCAGCGGCGCGAAATAGGTTTCAGGGTCAGGAAAAGGTTGCGTTTCATTCGTGGCAGAGAAATATCCGCCGTTTGTTTGCATGGCCAGATTGTTGAAGGCTGCTGCGCTGGTGGTGGCCGCATATATATCCGTGTCCACGAACCAGACGAAGACGTGTACACGGTTTTGTTGCGCCTTTTGGACCAACGGCTGCAGGAGCGTGTCGATGTTGGCATCGTCCATGTGCGGGGTGATGAACAACACAGCGCGCTTCATCCCAACGCGCGGCGCCTGCGCGGCGGCGATGTCAATGGCGCTGGCAAGCGATTGCAGGTTGGGAGTGGTGGCGCGGAAATCGGGTTGGAAGGCGTTCAGGCTCACCAGCCAGTCTTTTGCACTGGCGTGAGCGATGACCGGCCCGGCAATCGTGACGAGACTCAAATCATCGGGCAAATCCGCGGGAAGTTTTTGTCCCCAGGCGTCGAGCGCCTGCACGATCGCTTGAAAGCGAGGCGCGCCCTGCGTGTTGCGGATTCCGAGCGAGGGTCCGGGA
>JAMDBC010000130.1:4539-5665 GCA_023484185.1 Chloroflexota bacterium
CACATCCAGGAAGGATGATATCACCGGAAAGGCCGAAGCATCCACCGGATAGAGATCGGCCTCGGCCTGTGCTTGCGCGTGTACGCGGATGGGCAGGCCCAATCCAAATAAAAGAATCAGGCTGAGAGTTGCGAGAAAAAATTTACGCATTTGTTGAGAATTGCCGGATATGAAGAAGCTGCAGATTATTTTGGATCCACATCGATTATTTCATGATCGTTGCTGTCCAATCCTCCCGTCGAAGATGGCAGCTTGATCCATTCGTGCATCCCGGCCCAGGCTAAGAATAATCCGCCTGCGGCCGTGCCGCTGACTTGGTACGGCACACCAGCAATCACGCCCATAACCAGGCCTTTGGCAATGGATGGTCCCCACTCATCTTTTGCCATGTAACGCTGCACAAAAGCAACCGTTACGGTGCAGATCGTTCCAACAGTCAGGCCGGTGAATAGCAGCAGGAGCAGATCTGCAATTTCAATGACGCCGAAGACGTTGTCCAACACGATGGTTGTGAGCGCCGCTAGTGGATGCACAGGCGCGGATGAAATCGGGCTGCGCTTAACCATTATTTTTGGTCGGCGAGGTTCGATTTGGTTAGTCATTTTTTACTCTCCAATCGCTAAAGCTGGGACAACAATTGTAAATCAGTCTATTCCCATTCAATTGTAGCGGGTGGTTTGCTCGTAATATCATACACGACCCGATTGATTCCGTCTACTTCATTGACTATACGATTCGCTACACGCGCTAAAAGCTCGTGCGGCAGGCGCGCCCAATCCGCCGTCATGAAATCCTCGGTTGAAACCGCGCGGATCGCCGCGGCTTCCTGATATGTGCGCTGGTCACCCATCACGCCCACCGAACGGACAGGAAGCAAAACAACAAATGCCTGCGAGACTCGCCCGTCTTTTCCGAGGAAACCTTCTTTGGATAATTCCTCCAGCAGGATGGCATCCGCCGCCCGCAAACGGGATACACGTTCGTAAGTGATCTCCCCGAGACAGCGCACGGTCAGGCCTGGACCCGGGAACGGCTGCCGCCAAACCATCGTTTCCGGCAGCCCAAGCGCTTCACCGACCCGGAGCAAAAACGCAAAATCGTCGGTGAGAAATTCATCCGGTTGTTT
>JAMDBC010000064.1 GCA_023484185.1 Chloroflexota bacterium
GCAAACAGGCGTTAACGCGGATGAATGGATTCCGATCGTACCCGGGACCGAGGGCGCGGTCGCCCTGGCGATTGGCCGTCTCGCGGCTGAAGCGGGAGGCGCCAAGGTACCCGCAGCTTTCTCCGGCGTGGACGTCAAAGCGGTTGCCCAGGATTCCGGCGTTTCGGTTGATACTCTGACTCGTTTGGCCAGACTCTTTGCCAAAGCCGGTAATGCGCTTGCCATTCCAGGCGGCGCGGCTTTAGGACAGAGCAACGGTTTGCAAACAGCCGAAGCAGTGTTGGCTCTGAATGCTTTCGCCGGTAACTTTGGCAAGCCAGGCGGCGTTTACCTTTCAACGCTTGCGCCGCTGGTTGGCCAATATCATCGCCCGGCCAGCATCAAGGAAATGCAGGATTTTGTAAATATACTCAAATCGGGCAGCGTCAAAGTGTTGTTCGTGCACGGTGTCAATCCTGTCTTTGAATTACCGAAGTCACTTGGTTTTGCTGATGCCCTGGCTAATGTCGAGCAGGTTATTTCGTTCGCGACCTTCCCGGATGAAACAGCCATGCAGGCCAATTATGTTTTCCCGGATCATCATGGCCTGGAGTCGTGGGGCTACCAGAAGGTTGCTACCGGTGCGGGTCCTTCCGTGCTTTCGGGATCGCAGCCTGCGATTTCAGCCTACTACAATACACATGCTACTGTTGATGTCTTGCTGGCTGCCGCACAGAAAGCCGGTGGTGCGTTGGCTGCCGCCCTGTCTTTCAAAGATGAGGTTGCGTTTATCCAAAGCAAGCTGGGTGACTTGGTGAGCGCGGCGGATGGTTACTTCTCGGCGCCGGAGATCAACACTTTCACAGCGGAGTTCCAGCAATATGGCGGCTGGTGGAAAACGAAGGATGACCTGATCGCACCATCTGGTGCGGATGTGCTCAGTCAGAGTTTCAAAGTTGACCCGGCGCAGTTTAGCGGAAGCGGTCAGTTTTATCTTGTCCCGTTTGTCTCGCCGACACTGGGCGAAGCCGGGGCCAACAAACCCTGGCTGCAGGAGGTCCCTGACCCGAACACTACAGTTACTTGGAATTCATGGGTGGAGATCAACCCTGCTACGGCTGCTCAACTCGGTATTGATAACGATGATGTGGTTTTGATCAAATCTGATGCAGGCTCGGTGGAGGCCTCGGTTTATAAGTATCCGGCTATTCGTCCAGACACGATCGCAATTCCTTTTGGGCAGGGTCATACTGCGTACGGGCGTTATGCTGAAAAACGCGGCATCAATCCTGCTGATTTGTTGGGTCCCAGCCTTAATGAGGCAGGCGACTTGGCGTTTGCAGGCGTAAAAGTCAGCATCGAGAAGACCGGTAAAAAGCATGTTCTCGCCCGCTTGGAAAGCATTATGGGCGTTTACGGGACGCCACAGAATTAGGAGAGACTTTATGACTACTCAAACTAAGATTCCCGAAACCAGTATAGGTCAAAGTACTGCGGGGCAGGGAAAATGGGGCATGGTCATTGACCAGGATATGTGTACAGGATGCCAGGCTTGCGTTGCTGCCTGTGTCATGGAAAACAATATTTCGTTCGTGGGCGAGGATGATCTGGCCTATGGACGCGGCATGCATTGGATCCGCATCGAGCGCTTTTGGCAAGGTGATTTTCCTAAAGTTAGCAGCAGTTTTCAGCCCATGCTTTGTCAGCAGTGTGGACATGCGCCTTGCGAACCGGTTTGTCCAGTGTATGCATCAGTTCAGAGCGCTGCGGAGGAAATCAATCTCCAAGTCTATAACCGCTGTGTGGGTACACGTTATTGCGCCAACAACTGCCCCTATCAAGTGCGTACCTTCAACTGGCGTGACTATACGCGTCCTGAACCGCTCAACAATCAGCTCAATCCCGATGTGACCGTCCGTCGGATGGGTGTGATGGAGAAATGCACGTTCTGTATCCAACGGATAAACGCTGTCGAGGATAAGGCCGCTTCGGAGAACCGCCAGATCAAGGATGGAGAAATGGTTCCGGCCTGCGCCCAGGCCTGCCCGGCATATGCGATCACCTTCGGACGCATCGATGATCCGAATAGCAAGGTCAGCCAAAAAGCACGCGATGGTCGCGGTTTCATGGCGCTCGAAGAACTCGGCACCTTGCCGAGAGTGACTTACCTGAAGGGAGGCTCATCACATGGCAGCAATGGCTAAAGCAATGCAACCTGCTCACGCGGGTGAATTGGAAGACCCTCGCGAAAACTTATTGTACGATCCCCGGCCTCGCAGCGAGATGAATGATATGGTCATGGATGCCATGCAAACTGCTGGCTGGAAATTTTGGGTTGTGACCATCGTCCTGGCTTTGTTTGTGCTGATTGGTTTGTTCGGTGTGTGGGGCTACCTGATCTTGAATGGTATGGGTGTTGCTGGTGTTACACGGCCGATCTACTGGGGCGCGTTTCTTGTCGATGTAGTATTTTGGATCGGTATTAGTCATGCCGGAGCATTTGTCTCGGCCCTGTTACGCGTCTTTAAAACAGGATTCCACCATGCGATCACACGCGTGGCTGAATTCATGGCTGTGTTTGGCATCATTCAGGCCGGTTTGAGCGTGTTCTTTCACATGGGCCGAGTCTGGCTTTTCTACTGGATGATTCCCATTCCCAACGAACGTGGAATTTGGCCGGATTTCCATTCGCCGTTGATGTGGGATTTTATGGCCATTACCACTTACATGATCGTTAGTACGCTATACCTGATCCTGCCGCTGATCCCGGATCTGGCAATGGCGCGTGATCGTTCGACTGGCTGGCGTAAGAAGTTATATCGCATCCTGGCTCTTGGCTTTCGCGGCACCGAAGGAGATTGGAAGCACTTGCGTGCGGCGATCAAGATCTTCTCTTTTGCCATGATCCCGGTGATGGTCTCTGTGACCACCGTTGTTTCCTGGGATTTTGCTTTGGCAACTAGAGCGGGTTGGTCATCGACGGTCTTTGGACCGTTCTTCGTGATCGGGGCGTTCCATTCAGGAGTTGCGGCGCTGGTCGTGATCCTGGTTCTCATCCGCAGTACGATGAAGAATATGAAATATTTTATCCGTCCCGAAACCCTGGACGCTCTGGGCAAATTGATGTTGATCATTTCAATGGTCTGGGCCTATTTCTACTTTAATGATTACATGGTGCCGTGGTATGGCGGCGATTCGTTGGAGAGATTGGTGCTCAAGTTCCATGAGACCGGGCCATTTGCCTGGATGTTCTATTCAATGCTTATCTTCAATGCAGTCATTCCGTGGGCATTGTTGTGGAATAAGAAAATTCGCCGTATGCCCTGGGTGATGTTTACCATTGGCTTGCTCATTGTCGTGGGGATGTGGTTCGAACGATTCCTGATCGTACCCGGCACGCTGACTATTTCGGCTGATCCCTTTACCTGGCGGGTATATCAAATAAGTTGGGTTGAGATCTCCCTCACATTGGGCACCCTGGCATTCTTCGCTTTGCTTTACTTGATTGTCTCGCGATTCCTGCCATTTATATCGCCCTGGGAAGTGCAGGAAGGTCAAGCATCCCATACGATCCGTAAGGTCGGCAAAGCCACCTTACCATCGGCCAGTGAAATTGATTAGGTTGAGAGGAACGAAATATGTCTGATGCTACGACTCTTTTAGCCCTTTTTCAGGATGTTGATCCAGCCGCGGATGCGATTGAAAAACTCCGTGAGATGGGACTCAGTGACGATCAAATGAATGTGGTTTCCGGAATTCCTTTCAAGGAGGAAATCCTGGGTCGCCCAATTGTTCGCACACACGTACCGCGCATTGCATTGGGCGGCGCGATTGCCGGCTTTGCCATTGCCGTATTCCTGATCTGGGGTGTACCGCTCTTGTATCCATTGTATGTTGGCGGTCAACCAATGTTTCCCATACCGCCGCTGTTGGTTCTCGGTTTTGAATTGATCATGCTGGGCATGTTGACTTCTGCATTTCTGGGCGTGTTTATTGATAGCAGGTTCCCATCTTACGAGCCTGCGTTATATGCGCCGGAGGTCAGCGATGGGAAGATTGCCCTGTTTTTCGATTGCCCGGCTGACAAGCAGGTGAAGTTCAAGGAAGCCATGAAATCGTTGGGCGCAGAATCGGTCAGAATGGTGGAGGCTCAAGAATTATGAACCCTGCTCATAAGCGACTATTATATGCGGGGGGCGTTGTGCTGGTGGCGATTATCCTGTTGGAACTATGGGCTTTTGATGTGATCCACTTTGACTTTGTCAGTTTTATGGAGATCCAGCCTTCCTATCAGCCGATGGAAAAGCCTCTGCCCGTGCCGCAAAATTCGATTCCGGTGGAGGGAGCGGCTTATATCCCCGGGATGGGTGTGCCGTCCAACCCGGTAACTGCCGATGATGTCTCGATCGTGCGTGGCAGGGAACTCTATCAGATTAACTGCATGTTGTGTCACGGTCCACAGGGCCAGGGCGATGGTCCGGTTGCGTCTTTTTTGAAGAACAAGCCCGCCAACTTGACAAGCGATGCTGTTCAAACTAAGGCCGATGGCGCACTTTTCATGACCATCAGCAACGGCGTTACGGGTGCCATGCCCCCATTGAACGAGAATCTGTTGGTACGCGAACGCTGGGATGTCGTGAATTATTTGCGGACTTTACCGTCTCAGGCCGCTTCGGCGCCTGCCGCTACTCCGACTCCTTCTTCGACTGGACAACCGGCTGCAGGCACACCTGCAGCTACTACTGCGCCTTCCAGCAGTCAGGAGGAAGTTGCTCGCCCCTCGAATTCAGGAGGTCCGGGGGATGCCATCAACTTGAAAGGCGATGTGACTGCAGGCTCAACCGTATATAATGCCAATTGTGCTGCCTGTCATGGAACGGATGGAAAACAAGGAATGACCAATCCCGGTTCCACGGATGGGGTTGTCCCGAGCTTGAATCCGATCGACCCCACGTTGATGAATGCAGATTACAAAACGTTTGCTACCAATCTTGATCTTTTCATGCAGCATGGTTCCACGCCGCAGGGACCAAGTCCGGCGCTTTCCATGCCCGCGTGGGGCGACCAAAACAAATTAACTCAGCAACAGATTGCTGATGCCATTGCCTATGTTATTAGCTTGAATCCTGTTCCTTCATCCGGAGTGCCTACGCCCACTGAAATGGCCGGGCAGGATGTTGCCCGTCCGTCAAATACTGGTGGGCCAGGTGATGCACTCAAATTGCAGGGTGATCCAACTTCAGGCGCGGCGTTGTACGTCACGAATTGTGTCGCATGCCACGGGGCTGAAGGAAAAGGTGGCGTTCCGAATCCTGGCTCCGCAGATGGTTCGGTTCCACCGCTCAATCCGATCGATACAACAATCAAGAACAGTGATCAGACCGTCTTTGCTTACAACATAGATTTGTTCCTTGAGCACGGTTCAACGCCGGAAGGTCCCAGCCCTGTATTCAAGATGCCGGCTCGGGGAGATCAGGGAACTCTCAAGCCGCAGCAAATCGCTGACCTGATCGCTTATCTCATAAAATTAAATGGTGGAGCGTCTCAGCCGCAGACCACCTCGACACCGTAGGAGTCACGATATGAAAAAAGATACCATGCGCACGGTGATGTATGGCGTGCTGATCGGCCTCCCGACGATGGTGGTGGTTTGGATACTCGTT
>JAMDBC010000148.1 GCA_023484185.1 Chloroflexota bacterium
CCGGCCGCCATCCATTCCTCGGGCAGACGACTTTATTGGAAATGGTTAAGATGGTTTATCTTCATAATCAAATCCATTACCGCGATTTGAGAAAAGTTTTGAAGTGAATTACAGACATACAAGGATGACCACAAATAATCTGTGTCCATCTGCGTTTATCTGTGGTTGAAGGGTTTTTATGCAGCTTCCCGATTTCAAGCTCGAACGCTACTTTGCCAAATACGAATTCAACACCGAATATCTGCTCTGCAGTTCGGACTGTGAAGCCATGTCCATCGCGGACTTGTTGCCCTTTGAACCCGGTGCTGCGGAAAAATTTCAACAGGTCTGGTTGGGCTACACTGAGTCACAGGGAAGTCCGACTCTGCGAAAAGAAATCTGCGGGCTTTACGAAACCATCCAGCCGGAGCATGTTCTCGTTCACACAGGCGCAGGCGAGGCCATCTTTCTTTTTATGCACGCTATGCTCAAAGCGGGTGACCATGCCATTGTTCATTCGCCGGGGTATCAATCGCTGGCGGAAGTGGCGCGCGGAATCGGTTGTGAGGTTAATTCGTGGTTGGCGCGCGAAGAAAATAATTGGGCGCTCGATCTGGATGAGTTGCCAAAACTTCTGCGCAAAAATACAAAATTGATTGTCATCAACACGCCGCACAACCCGACCGGATACTTAATGCCCCGCGCGGACTTCGACGCGGTCAATCGCTTCGCGCGCGAAAATAATCTGCTCCTGTTTTCCGACGAGGTTTACCGCGAATCGGAATACGATCCGGCGACGCGTTTGCCCGCCGCCTGTGATTTGGGCGAACATGCTGTTTCGCTTGGCGTGACTTCCAAAACGTATGGTCTCGCCGGTCTGCGAATTGGCTGGATTGCCACGCGCAATAAAAATATTTATCAACGCATGGCCGCTTTGAAAGATTACACAACCATCTGCAACAGCGCGCCGAGCGAATTTTTGGCGGAAGTTGCCATGCGTCATCGCCTGAAACTCGCCGGACGAAATCTTGATATTATCAAAAGCAATCTCACCGTGATTGACGGCCTCATGCAGCGTCACGCTGATTTATTTTCATGGGTGCGTCCGCGTGCCGGTTCGATGGCTTTTCCGCGTTTGCTGAAAGGTGATATCGAAACTTTTTGTGATGAACTTGTCCACGAAGCCGGTGTTTTATTATTGCCGGGCACAACATATGACGATACTGCCAATCACTTCCGTCTTGGCTTGGGACGCAAGAATCTACCAGAAGCTGTTGCTCGGCTGGAAGAGTTTTTGACTGCCATCGAAAAATGATCCACATAAACTTTGTGGGAGATCGAAAACAAAGATTTAGCGCCAAGCTGCAAAGGTTCATATATTTCTCTTCGCGACTTGGCGTTGAGAATTGGTCTTGTCCAGGAGAAAAATGCAAAGATTGTTAACTGTTCTTCGACTTGCTCGACCGCTCTATCTGCTCCTTGCCGCACTGACCTATGTGCTCGGCGCGGGAATTGCGCGTTACCTTGGCAATCCACAGCACCAATCTGTTTTTTGGTTCGGAATGCTGGCTATTCTCATGGCGCAATTGTCCATGAGTCTGCTGGTTGAAGTCTTTCGTCCATTCAATGAGCCGATCGTCGCAGAAGAAACTCGCGCTGAGCGCAAAACCATCCAGGACGCGGCGCTGTACGTTTCTCTCGCCGCACTGACCATGGCGGGTGTGATCGCCTTTTTCTTTTTCCGCGATGGCAATCTCACGGGATCGTCCATCCTCTTTCTGGTCGTTTACCTATTTATCATCGTAATTTATTCCGTCCCGCCGCTCCGGTTGGTGACCAAAGGTTTCGGCGAATTTCTGCTAGCCATGCAGCTTGCTTATCTTGTGTCGTCCATTGGTTTTCTTTTGCAGGCTGGGAGTTATCATCGTCTTGTAAGCATCATAACGATTCCGCTTTCCATGTTGGCATTTGCGGCCTTCATCGCGCTCGATTTTCCCGCTTATGCTGAAGATATAAAATATGAGCGCGGCACTTTTCTCTCGCGTCTCGGCTGGGAACGCGCGGTGCCTCTGCATCATGCTTTGATCATTGCTGCATATTTTCTTTTTGCTGCCGCTCCGCTCCTCGGCTTTTCTCTCGGCCTGCTCTGGCCTGCTTTTCTCACGCTGCCATTCGCGCTCCTGCAAATCTATTCATTGTATAATATCGCGCTTGGCGCGAAGCCTGTTTGGAATCTCTTGATCGCGAATGCCATCGCTCTCTTCGGACTCACCGCCTACTTTTTGACTCTCACATTTTGGCTTCGCTAAAGACCAGTCAGACCAGTTGGACTTTTTAGACTAAACCCATGCCTGAATTTTTGACTCTTCTCCCGCCTGATGATGCTCGTGCACTTTTGCTCTCGCATCTCGCGGGACTTGAAGCGGACTCCGAGTTAATCGACTCTGCCCATGCCCTCGACCGCGTCACCGCTGAAGATGTCCTCGCCCCGCACCCGTTGCCTGAGTTCCCGCGTTCGACGGTGGACGGTTACGCTGTCCGTGCCCGCGATACGTTTGGCGCAGCTGACTCGTTGCCCGGCTATTTGACTCTCATCGGCGAAGTTCCGATGGGGGACACGCCTGAATTTAAAGTTCAACAAGGTCAATGCGCGTTGATCCACACTGGCGGCATGTTACCCGAAGGTGCGGACGCGGTGGTGATGTTGGAATATACACAAATAACTGGTGACCCTCGCGAAGGTTCAAAAACCTTCGCGAGGGTGAACGAAGTTGAAATTATGCGCGCTGTAGCCGATGGCGAAAGCGTGATCAAGATTGGGGAGGATGTAAAAGCCGGTCAAACGGTCATCCGCCGCGGGTTCCGATTGCGACCGGCTGAGATTGGCGGGCTGATGGCGCTGGGGATCACCCATTTGCGCGTAGCCAGAAAACCGCGTGTGGGTCTGATCTCGTCCGGCGATGAAGTTGTCGCGCCGAATCAATCGCCACATCCCGGACAGGTTCGGGATGTCAACGCGTACACACTGGCCGCGCTGATTACGAAATCGGGTGGGGAGGCAGTGCATTATGGCATCGTGTCTGACAATATGGCCGTGTTGAAAATGACCGCCGCACAGGCACTGACCGAATGTGACGTAGTGATCATCAGCGCTGGTTCTTCTGCCAGCACGCGCGATATGACCGCCGAAGTGATCGGCTTGTTGGGCGCACCCGGCGTATTGGTGCATGGAATTAACACGCGCCCCGGTAAGCCGACGATTTTGGGCGTGTGTAATAGCAAGGCTGTAATCGGGCTTCCGGGAAATCCAGTCAGCGCGCTCGTGAATGGATATTTATTTGTTGTGCCGGTGATCGAAAATTATTGGGCGCATTGCCGAAGCCACAGGCAACAGTTATCGCAAGGCTGACAGTTAATCTGCCATCTCAAGCGGGCCGCGAAGATTGGTGGCCGGTGAAATTGAAGGAGATTGGGAATCGGGAATCGGGAATCGGAAAATGGGAGGCCGGGCCGATATTTGGAAAAAGTAATTTGATCTTTACGCTCGCCGCCGCAGATGGCCTGCTTAGAATTCCGCCAGATGCAACGGGATTGAGCGCGGGGGAAGTGGTGGAAGTGATTTTGATTTAAAATGTTTTGAAAATTGACAGGGGATAAACAGAGATAAATACAAATTTGGCTGATAATCAGGAAATTGTTCTTGAACAACCCTTGTTTATCTTCGTTCATCTCTGGTGAATTCCATGATTCTTTTCTAACCTTCTTGTTAGCAGCAAAAGAACCACCGATACTCCCACCAGCATCACCGACAACGCAATCGCCACGCCCAGGCTGCGTTCGAAGCCGAGATAGATCGCCAATGGCATGGTTTGTGTAACACCTTCCAAATTTCCAGCAAACAGGATTGTCGCGCCAAATTCGCCGAGGGCGCGCGTCCAGGTCAGGATGGCGCCGCCGATCAGGGCACGTCCGGCCAGCGGGAACATGATTTCGCTGAATACTTGCCATTGATTCGCGCCTTCCACATGCGCGGCTTCTTCCATTTGAATATCCACTTCGGCGAAGCCAATGCGCGCGGCGCGGATATATAGCGGCGCAGATACAAAGGTCTGCGCCATGATTACAGCTGTTGTTGTGAATGGCAGGCTGATGCCAAGCAAGCTCAATGCCGAACCGAACATGCCTTGACGGCCAAACGCGATCAATAATGCGAGTCCCGCCACGGAGGGCGGCAAAACGACCGGCAGGTCGATCAACAATTCAACAAAACTTTTGCCGAAGAATTTCCAACGCGCCAGCATGTAAGCCAGGGGTGTACCGAACGCGATGGCGATGATGACGCTTATCAGGCTGGTTACCAGGCTGAGACGCAGGGCGGTCAGCGCACTTGGCGAAAAGGCGTAGGAGAAAAACTCTTGGTCAAATGAGCGCAAGATCAGCGCCAGCAAGGGCAGGCCGAGCAGGGCGATCAGAAATAAACTGGGGACGATGAAAATCCAGTCGCGGTGTCCGTTCGATGCAAGGCGACGAAAGAAACGGCGCAAGGAATTCATTGAGCTGGCGCGAAGCCCCATTTCTTGAGAATTGCCTGTCCTCCCAACGAAAGCACATCCGTGATAAATTGCGTGGCCAGATTTGGATTAGGCGCTTGAGCCAGTGCGGCAATCGGATATTTTGCAATGACGTTGAAGTTTGCCGGAATCTCGATGATCTTCACTTCGGGTGTGGCGACAGTGTCTGAAACGTAGACGATGCCTGCATCCGCTTCACCTAATTGAACTTTCGCAACAACCTGCTTCACATCATTTTCGTTCGAGACGACATTTGCCAAGACTCTGGTGCTGAAATCATTTCCAAAATCTGCATTTTTGCTCATGTTGTCTAGGATTTGGCGGGCATATTTCCCAGCCGGAACAACGTCAGCGGCTAGAACGAGTTTGAGTCCGGGTCTTGTTAGATCGTTCAATGTCTGCACGTTGGCCGGGTTGTTCGGAGGAAGAATTACCACAAGTTTATTGAACAGAAAAATCTGCGGTACGTTTTGCTCGATCAATCCATCTTTTATGGCGTTGTCCATCTCGGTTTGATTGGCCGAGGCAAAGACGTCAGCAACGGCACCCTGTTCGAGTTGAGTCCGAAGCGTTTGCGATCCGGCAAAATTAAATTTAACAGTAACGCTTGGATGTGTCGATTCGAAGTTTTGTCCGATTTCTGTGAATGCATCCGTCAAAGAAGCGGCGGCAAAAACTGTCAGGATTTGCGCTTGGGTAGCGTGAGCAGATACCTGTGACGATGTAGTTACAACGCTGCAGGCGGTCAAGAATATTATCGGAAGAAGGATGAAAGTGAAAAAGCGTTTCACTATGTTTCCTCGGAAATGATGTGGAATTGGATTTTTATCTCCGTCATCCAATCCTGGATGAGTTTCATCTGGCGGAGACGGAGATCAAGACTCAGACGATTGAAAATCTGGTCAGGCGGCAAGTGGGTGAGCGTGGTCTCGAGGCGTTCGATCTCGCTTTTGATTTCGGCGCACTGAGCCGCATGGATTAGCGCGTTTTTTTCAGGGCTATATAGATTTGTGAAATACAAACGGGTGAGAAATTCCAGGCGAATGGAACGGGAATTGTGGCTGGTGTTGTTCA